>NZ_JBHIQZ010000067.1:0-3348 GCF_042196865.1 Bartonella sp. AC130YNZD | reverse complement strand
GCACGGGCTGCCGGGGGTGTTGCTGCCGCGCTTGCCGGTGGCGATGTTGATGCTGGCGCCGATGCCGCTGGTAATGCTGCCGAAAATAATTTTCTTCCTGCGGTAGCAGCTGCTGTAGCGTTCATTGTGTCGCTTACGCCACAAGAGTTGGCAGCTCTGTCTCTTTTTATGGCTGGTGGAGCAACTATTGTTCAATCTCCTAACAATAGAACCGCTATAGCTGATTTCCTTACCTATTGGTTTGCATCGAAAAATTCTGCAGAAGATAGCGAAAAAACAAATCAAAACTCAAAAGAAGAAAAAAATAAAGATTCTCAGGCGAGTGGCAAAGACCCACAAAACAATAATGACGATGATAATGATGGAAAGGGTAAAAAGCTTAATAAAGGTAGGAAATATCATGACAAAAAACGCGATGAGGAAAAACAAAGATTAGAGGAGGAAGGATTTTCACCAAGCGAGGGAGAATTAACGATTGAAATTGAAATTACGACAGATAAAGGCACAATTAAAGCAAGAACACGTCCTGATATTACTTATATTGAGGATGGTGAACCTGCATTTAGTGAGACAAAAACTGGTAAAGCCAAATTAAATGAAGTGCAGAAAGGTTTAAGAGAAATATGTAAAACAACAGGAAGCATAAAATTTTGTGGCTCTAAAGCTGAATAGTATCTTAAGCAAAAGAAAGAGAAGTTTAATAAATACCAAGAAAATCTCAAAAATTTTATAGAAAAGGAGAAACCAACTGAGGATCAAATAAAAGTATTTAATAAAGAGTGGCCTAAAAAACAATTGAGTAAGAAATGGGAAAAAGGACCACGCAAATATAAACTCAACAAATATCCAAGTTATTTAGAAGAAAAGTGAAGTATTATGCAAACCAAAGATGTAACAGAGATTTTAAAAAAACATAGTTGGGAGCCCCATCGCGATGAAGTTGGAGATACATTTGCTTATTATCATCTTTCTGATCGTATAATACGCATTCTTTACGATGTTGTAGATTATGGAGAAGATGGTGGAAAGTTGTGGCTATCAGTTTCTCTTACCACCGCCGCTTATTGCCTTGCTGGGAAATATTCTAGAGGTGAACAGTCGCGCTATAAATATGACGATATGTTGATTTCTGCAGAAGAAAATTTTGGAGTTACGGCACAGAATCTTTCAGAAAGTCATATCGAGGACGCCTTAAACAAAGTAATTGCTTGGGCGCAAGCACAGGATATTGAACAAAAATTACGTGAAGAAGCCGTCAATCATTCTGCTGTTGCAAAAGCATTGCTTGGTGATATTGATGCTTTAAGATCTGATAAACCGGCACCCCAATTACATGTTCCAGAATTTGCGGATTACGCAACCATAGAATGGATTGATCGCCTTATTTTATTTGCACAAGCCTATAAGAATGGGGAGTTAGACGATATTCTAACGCGCAAAAAGCCCAAACAGCGCTCGATGAGCCTTACTGCAGCAAGCCGTATTCTCAAAACGCAAGGGTGGTTTTCTACGGAACTTGGAAAGATGTGGCTCTCTTTGCCTGATCGTTTTATTCAGTTTGATTTTGGTTTTGTACGTCTTCTCGATAATTACAATGTCCGTCTTGAAGCTGAGGTTTCTAACGAAGAGATTTCTGTAGCTTGTCGTTGTATGCGCTATAGGGGAGAATATAATTGGATACGACCTACGGATATTTATAAGTCTTTTAACACGATTGGGGGAGGGATTTTTAGCGGTTTTGGTAAAGGAATTGATATTTGTGTAGAAACATTGAATGAGCAAGAGTTAACACAAATCTCTGAGCGGATAATACAATGGGCACGTGCCCAAGATTTACAAGCATCGATCGAAAGCAAAACACTTGTTCAAAAATATAGCTACAATATAGACATAATCTGGCATTTGGCTTGTTTAGCGTTAACAGGTCGAATTGATATCCTGAAATCTTATCAAAATTTTCTGGAAGCTGGTACGATTTCTGAACATTTGGATGATAATGACGTAGAAAAATATGTTAACCATGCCGTTGAATTTGCTGAAAAACACTTGAAAATCCTTAATGAGCGAGAGGCAGCAGAAGCTCATCTTAATCCACAAGTTTTGATTACTTTCAATAAAGTTGCAGAGCAATTAAAAGAAATGGGTTGGACAGTTTATCGTGATAAAAACTACAATCGTAATGCTTATTTTATAAGTAAAGACCGTATCATCAATATAATGTATAACCTTCAAAGTAATGAAGAAGAGCCGATTGTTGTATTTAAGGCTTCTCTTTCAACACTTGCCTTCTCTACTGCTCATAGAGAGATTTTCTATAATATGCCTCAATATATAGCCCTCAAAGAAGCAGAAGAAGTTTATACAGTTTCTACTACTGAATTGGATGAAGGCAAGCTAAAGCAGATTTGTACAGATATACTTGAGTGGGCTGAGCAGCAAAATGTCAATCAGATCATTTATGATTATGCGGCTTTTCCCCCAGACAGTGAACTTGATCTTGTAGCGCGTCACCTCATTGCGCTTGTTTTAATTGGGGATGTTGAAAAGCTCAAATCTTATAAGGAGAGTTTTAGAAAGGGAAATCCTTTAGGTTTTGTGGAAGAAATCTCAAAATATAGAGTTGATAATCTGCTCACTCTTGCACGGGGTTACCGAACGGGTTTTCCGAAAAATGCTCCGATTTTAAGCTTGGATCTGCAAACGGCATCTGATGCTTCCAAAACTGTTGCAGGTGAGCCGACAGAGGAAGTAGAGGAAAGGGATGACAAAGATGCTCCATTGACCATGGAAAGTGCTCATGAACTTTTAAAAAGCTTAGGTTGGTCAACTGAGAAAATCAATGAAGATGATTATATGGCAAGCTATCAATTGGCTGATCGTGAAGTAGATATTCTTTACAACGATGAAATTGCCAAAGATTGTCCGCAATTTGATAGCGCCTTTTTGATTAGCACAGGCATTTTGGCTTGTGCTTGCAAATTCATTGATCCTACCCACACGGAAGATATCCCAGATATACAACTTAATTTTGAAGCCAAGGGACTGGAAATCTTTGAACCAGAAGTTACTGCAGATCGTTTAACACAGGCGCTTGATGATGCGCTAGAATGGTCAGTAACTGCTATTGATCTTTCTGAAAGGCTCCGCTCTGATTATGGTATAGCTCCTTGGCAACAGGATGCAACGGATAAGGGAGATGATACGGATTATGCTTTGCTTCATCTTGGTGCTCTTGCTTTGTTGAGTGATGTTGAGACTTTGCATTCTTATAAGAAAAGCTTTACGGCAGGTGATCACCTAGGTTTTGACGACAGCATCAACAAAATCCACCTTGAACGGGCAATAGCT
>NZ_JBHIQZ010000066.1:0-3437 GCF_042196865.1 Bartonella sp. AC130YNZD | reverse complement strand
AAGCGCTCTATGAGAGATATGAAAACTTATCAAAAGAAACGTAAATGTGCGTATGATCTTTAATCACTCATTTGAATTACAGAGCCTATAAATGCTTGTTATGGCTATTAAACGTATCAAACAAATCAAAATGCTCGGTAGCTTTATCAATCCAATCAAAAGCAAATGCATATTCAATAAATATCTGCAAAAAACGTTCTTTTTAGCTTGCAAGCATTGGTTTTTAAAAGCAGCTTTTCATAAGATAAATAAACAAACGCTTTTATAAAATGTAAGGTTTTTAAATTTTTTCTGCTGTGAAAGCTAAATCTTAGTTTTCTCATAAATGAAACGTTCTTAAGAGCAAATGATAACTAAGTTATAACTGTAATAAAAAAAAGTTTTAACGTTTCTTATAAAGATCTCATTTTATGTTTCAAACGTTTAAACGTGCACTTAAAGAGGTTCTCATAAGCGTATTTGTACTTTTCATTAAAACCTAATTTCTTTAAATATTAGCCGGTCCATTTTGGGGATGTTATCTTAGAATAGAGCATTCTTAAATATTACAGCTTTTGACTCAAAATTGAGTAAAAACCCATACCTTATGATGTTACAATGGTTTTGAAGTTTGTTTGCTTATCTTTGTCTTAATAGCTGCCCCCAAATTTGGAAAGAGCTCATTTGGTTTCGTATTTTTAAACTATAACTTTTAAAACGTTTTTAGTACCAAATCTAAAGTAGATAGTTATTCTACTGCCATGGCATTATTTGCCTCCATTTTTTTGTGGAAGCGAATAGTTCCATTCTTAAAGACTAGCCTGCAATCTATTCATTAAAAGGCTTTTCATTTCATAAGATATAGCATTTTGAATTTCATGACCTTTATTTCCTACCTCGGTAAAAAAATACCGTGGTTATAAAATCGATCTTGTCTTTAAATCCTTTTATGCAATCTTTAAAATGTTCGGTGTTATGATGATGCTGTTATGACAGCTCTCTATTTTGCGCTCGCCAATTTTGGCGAATGTTAATTTGCTCTTTTATGTGATTAGCAATCCAATCTTTAAAACAAGATGTGATCTTTAAACGTATGTTATCGATATTTCAAACGACTAAATTTTAAACAATGTGATTTGTGCTGTGATAAAAACGTATCATAAGATTTATAAACTGTTATGAATGATAGCTGCTTTTCATTTTATTTGAATACACACATGCGTTATAATATTCACGTCATGATTTGCTTTTTATGGTCTATTCATACATGGCAATCTTATATAAAAAATAGTCAAATGAATCACGTATAAAAGTGTGGATTCTTAAGTGGATTCATATAAAATAATTTCACACAACCTATTGACTTTATTGTGTTTTTTGATATGATATCGAATATCAACTTTCTCAGGTATCTCATGATACTGACCACCGTCAAATTCTTCATATTCTCTTGTGCCATCATCATATTCGTAAAGATTGTAAAAATACTCTGCTACCCCTAATCCCCATGGTGCATATCCAATCGCTGTTGCAACGAACTTTTTCCCCCCCTTCTGTTTACGTTTTTTTAAAAACATTTGGTTTAATATCCCCTATCTAAATCCATAACTTTACCAATGGGTTTATTTGCCTCAAAATGGACTGTACAGAAGCGTTTTTAATTTCAATGTGGTTTTTATCACAAAATCTTTAAATCGCTCTGTACGGTGCCTTTCTGTCAATTTAAACGTATGTCTAATCACAAAATTATCAGAAAATTGCACTACTTTGCTAACCTTCAATATTCTGAACAACACTTCTCAGACCCTTCAAAACCTCTGCAAGCTCTTGCTTGTGAATAGCTGTTAGGGGACTAAAATGTTCTTTCGCTTCCTGTCCTTTCAAAAGCTTTTCACGGGTATTCAAAATCGCCTTGCGGACAAGATTAGCTTTCGTCAATAAGCTATTTTCCAAATCACGACACAACCTTACAAGTTCACGTGTACTTGGAAAAAACGTATCTGATAAACCATCTATATCATCACATAAAATTCGTTTAACCGTTGTCATCAGTGACCATGCCGAAACATTTTCCAAAACCATTCCATACGTCAATGCCATTCCCTCATGATCCGATTGTTGCGATATTTTCAAACCACAGGATAACATGCGAAGTGCTTTGGCGATATCCTCTTTGCTTGCTTTCACTGAGAAAAGCTCTTGCAATTGATCACCAGCCTCTAAAGCAATCGCTTCCTGCTGTTTCGTTAATTGGCTGCCATCTTTCAAAATCAACGGAAAGCCCGGTGCTATCATCTCGTGAATGTGCTTCAAAATATCCTCGATTTCCGATATCAAGGACACTGTCTGCGATACGCTCACCAATGCTTTTTTGCCTTTGACTATAACTTCCATAGTTGCCACCTTGATTATTGATTTTATGATCTTTTGAATTTCTTATCCAGTTACGCCACGTCGCTTGCCAATCGATTTTTGTTGCATTTGCTCCGGCTTTTGAACGCCAGTAATCTCTAAATTTTGCGATTTCGACTTTCACACGCTCCGGAGGCAAGCCCTCGTTGATTGCAAAATCGTAATCGGGTTCGAAATCCGCAGGCAATCGACAGCCTCGATTAGCTTTTGACCGCTTGGCTTTCTTAGGAACGCTTGTCTGCTCGTGAATAGGAGGCTGGTTATCTGATGATGTTGCGATTTGATTTGGTTCGCTTTCAATCGCATCAACCTCGATTGGCTCTTCAATCAAATCCGTTGTTTCTAAATCTTCAAATTCAGTTTCTTTTTTTGATAAAACGATAGTTTTATTTTTTTTATTATATATGTTAATGTTATTGTTATTGTTAATGGCATCATCTAGCATTGCATATGCATTGCTACGAGCATTGCTTGTGCATTGCTCATGCATTGCACGTGCATCATCATTACTTTTATCTTTGTTTTTATCCCATCTAGCTTTTGCTGCTTTTGAAGCCTTTTCTGAAGCTTTATCTAAATTCTCATTACAGTTATTAAGTTCTTCTTCAACTTTTAAACTCCATAAACGACCATCTTCTAAACGTATGATCTTCTCATCGCGTAATAAGATATCTAATGTATTTTTTAGAACTCTCACTGAACAACCAGCCCACCGTGCTAATTTTGCAGCATCTTCAATAATAGGGCGGCGCTCTTCATACATATATAAGACAAGTGTCATATAAAGACCTTTTTCCACTATACTCATGCCACTAACATCAACAATCCATTGTGAAGAAAAAAGCCTCGTCCATGGCAACTTAGTTGACATACTTCACCTCCCTTTCTCCATTATTATTGCAAGTGAAATTATCTAGCTCTTCTTCACTAAGGCTGTTGAGTTCTTCTTCAACATCTAAATTCCACAAACGACCATCTGCTAAACGAATGAGATATCCTTCTTCAAGCAAAACATTCAGTGCCGCTTCAAACTTCTTTACTGAATA
>NZ_JBHIQZ010000065.1:0-3467 GCF_042196865.1 Bartonella sp. AC130YNZD | reverse complement strand
CGTATTCTCCCTTTTCAGCGTATTGAAAGTCTCTATGCTATCGTTGTCTTGATGGTTGCTATCATGCTGTTTAGCACAGCTCTTAGCACTCTATCAGGTTATTTAGGAGCTTATTTAGCCAATCGGCTTACGCTAGAATTTGGACGGCGCATTTATACCCATCTTTTAAGTCTCTCTTTGCCCACTTTACGCCGTTGGCAAGTGGGAGAATTGTTTTCACGTATTGGAGAGGTTGATACAATTCGCGGTTTTTTAACAGGAACCATCACCACAACTGTGCTAAATGTTCTCTTTGCCATTATTTATATTGTTGCACTCTTTTCCATTAGTCCGAAACTGACCTTTATTGTCCTTATCATTTTACCTTTACAAATGGGTTCTTTAGCGCTGGTCGGTCCCTTCTTGCGCCGCCAATTACGCCGTGCTTTCACTCTGCAAGCTGTCCATAAATCGCGCCTTATTGAAAGTTTTACCAATCTTGAAGCCATTAAAGCACACGTAAAAGAAGCTGCTCATACGGTACGCATGCAAGAAACTCTAGCACGTAGTCTGGATCAAAGCCTTACAACCAGTAAATTGCATCTTCTCAATGGAGCCATGAGCCATATTTTTGGTGATCTTTTCACTGTTTTTATTATCTTTTTTGGTGCTCAGGCAGTTCTTCAAAACCAGATTACGCTAGGACAACTTATTGCCTTTCATCTCCTCGCTGGAAATGTTTCTGGTCCTATCTTAAGCCTTGCATCCCTATGGGAAGAATGGCAGCATTTGAAAATCTCTCGTCTTCGTTTGGGCGATATTCTTAACTCCCCTTCAGAATGGGAAGAAGAAAAGCCGCCTCTTCAACTCAGCGCTCCTCCTCATCTTGAAGCCAACGATCTCTGTTTTTCTTATGGAGATAAGTCCATTATCAATCATCTTGATGTCTGTTTACAACCTGGGCAACCAATTATGTTACTTGGTCCTTCAGGGTGCGGAAAAACAACCTTGGCGAAGCTCCTTTGTGGACTCTATCCCCCAACAAGCGGAAAGATATTGATTAACGCCCAACCTTTACAGAATTTTGATGTCCGTAGCGTGCGTGAAACAATCGCGTATTTTCCCCAAAATCCTTGCCTTTTTTCCGGAACCATTCTTGAGAATATGCTTCTTGCAAAACCAGATGCCACTAAAGATGAAATCGACGCTGCACTATATGTTAGTGCTTGCCATGATTTGATTGCTCAGTTGCCTTTAGGACTTAATACTCAAGTAGGAGAGCAAGGTGGTTTTTTATCAGGTGGTCAGCGCCAACGCTTGGCTTTGGCTTGTTTCTTTCTGATAAACCCAAGCCTGCTTATTTTGGATGAACCTACTTCCGCATTGGATGACACTGTCAGTGCACAAATTGTTGAGCATTTATATAAACTTTCGCAAGAACGTATTGTTCTTGTTATTACCCACAAAAGTGACCTCTTTCCTCAGCATGCAACCGTCTTAAACTTTACTGATTTGGAGGCAAAAAATGGCAGATAAAGCTCCCTATTTGCGCCCTTTGTCACCAACGCTTCATATGGTGGTTGCTGTTTTAATTGCTTTATTTCTCTTTATTGTGATCGGCAGCTTTATCGCAAAAACAGAGATTGTTGCACGGGGGCAAGGAAGTGTTATTCCCACCGCTTACGTTCAGCTGGTCCAAGCGCAAAATACAGGACGCATTGAGAAAATCCTTGTAAAAGAAGGGCAATTTGTTCATCAAGGGGATCTCCTTATTCAATTAGATCCCCGTGAAGCCCTCAATGAGTGCGCACGTGTTCAAGCAGATATCGCGCAACAAACCCTTCAAGCACAAATCGCAACAGCTATTTTAACAGCTTTGCATGAAAGTGATCCTTTGGATAAAGATTTTGTGACCAAAGGGCTTGCCTATCTGCCAGCTCCTCCTTCTGGCAACGCGACTGCAAGAATAGAAGGGGAAAAACTCATTAGCGCTACCCTTCAATCTCTCCAAGATAAATTAAGAGCGCTAAAAGCACAAGCGGACCGCGTCGAGCGCAGCGGTGCAACACAACATGCGCAATTAGATAGGTTGGAAGATGATCGTCAATTAAGCCAAGGAAAATTAAAAGCTGCAAAAAGCCTAATGGAAACAAAAGTCATTAGCCAAGCCGTTTATTTAGAGCGTTTACATGACTTTAAAAATGTCGAGCATGAAATTTTAACCAATCAAAGGCGTTTGGAAGAAAATGCCGCCGAAATAAACACCCTCCGCCAACAACGGCAAAGTCTCATTTCCGATGAAATCGCCCGCTATCGGCAACTTTCGCGTGAAACAGAACTGAATCTTCAAGGATTAAAAGCAAAGCTTGATAGCACTCAATACCATCTTGACCACTTATCACTTTATGCACCTGTTGATGGACGTATCGATGATTTAAGTATCCATACTTTGGGCGGCTTTGTAGAAGCTGGTAAAACGCTTATGCGTATTGTCCCTGATGCAGGTGGTCTCATTGTTGAAGCGTTTTTTGATAATCGAGATATTGGTTTTTTAGAAAAGGGTCAACGTGCTTACATCAAGTTTTCTGCCTTTCCACCTGAACGTTTCGGTGTTATCCACGGTACAGTCGTTAATGTAGGCGCTACAGCGCGCTATAATAAAGAAATTAATGGTGTCTACGCTGTTTTAATCAAAATTGACCAAGATCATATCACTTTGAATAACAAACATCTTAAATTTATCCCTGGCATGACTGTGACAACGGATGTCATTACCTCAAAACGGCGTCTCATTTCTTATTTCTTTGAACCTATCACCAAAATTTTAGAACAATCTCTAAAGGAAAGATAATGTCTGTAAATGAAAATTCATCACCTTCACTCATAAATCCTCTTACAGCGTTAGGAGCTATGATGGTTTTAATGCTTACATCTCCCTTATACCGCCGCTGGCGAATCTGGGATATCGAACGAAATTTAGGACCAGCTTTACAGACTGGGCAATATAAACTCTATAAAAATGAACGTGGAGAATTTTGTGCCTTTGTCACTTGGGCTTTTTTAGATGAAAAAAATCATCAATCTATGCTTGAAAAAGGAGAGCTTTTGTCCGATGCGAATTGGCAAGGCGGAGAATATATGTGGTTTATTGATTGTGTGGCACCCTATGGACATGCTGCTGGTATGGTACGTGACATGCAGCGGCATGTGTTTCCTAATCAGCATTATTGCTACGCTGTTCGGCGTAATGAAGATGGTGGAATACGGAAAATCACCCGCTGGTGTTGCTATAGAGCAAAAAATCCAGCTAAATAGTTTTTCTAAAGCAAGTGCGCATAAATCATTTACTCTCCCTCTTATAAAAAAGAATCTTTTAAAAGAGCTCTTTAAGCGATAGCTATAGTAAAAGAAAACCTTACCATATTTAGAGCTAACCCGCTACAAATGGGTATTTTTCAGCTTACAAAACTTGCTATGAATAGCAACAG
>NZ_JBHIQZ010000064.1:0-3555 GCF_042196865.1 Bartonella sp. AC130YNZD | reverse complement strand
AGCAACAATGGCACGACCATAGACGCGTGCATAACTAAAAACCGTAGCATCATAAGAAACATGAGCATAATCATAAACATGAGCATTTGCATAAACGCGGGCACGGTCACATACATGGGCATTGCCATAAACACTACCCATTATAATAGCGTTATTAAAAACCTTGGCATTTTCATAAATATGGGCAGGATTTAAAACAAGAGCATTATCGTAAACCCAGCAATTGCCATTATGAGAGAGGTTACTTTCATTTTCAATAAAACCACCCAAGGCACCAGCCTTAACATCGTCAAAATCCCTTAATGCTTGGATGCGATAAAGAGTTTGATTATTAAATACACGTGTCTCATTTGTGAGTGCAAACTTTTTTGCATAGCACAATTCCTTTATAAATAGATTTGAATTTTAGAATGAAATGTTTAAAGAGGGGCGCCCCCGCCGCGCCCGCGCGTCATTTACACAGTTGTAAAAACAATATCACCAGTGATAACGGGTTCTTTATAATTGCCACCAATTTTGGTATCACCACCAATCTCAGTATAGCCATTACCTTGGCATTGCCATAGACATGAGCATCACCATGGACCTTGCCATAAATTTTTGCATTGTCATAAATGCGAGCATCATCATAAACCTCGGCATTATCAGAAATTAAAGCATTATTGGCAACCCAAGCGCCACCATAAACCTTGGCATTGTCATAAACGCAGCCCCTATCATAAACATGGGCATAACCAGTCACTATAGCATTCCCATAAACCTTGGCTTCTCTATTGACCATAGCAGCGCCACAAACATGGGCATTATCGCAAACCCTAGCATTATCAAAAACTATAGCATTTTCATAAACATGGGCATTATCATAAACCTGAGAGGTTCCTAAAACACGTGCTTTATCATAAATCTCAGCATTGCCATAAATTCTAGTTTTATCAAGAAACTTGCCATAAATAGTGTCATAAATTTTTGCATTTCCATACACTTTAGCATGTCCAAAAATATCACCATAAACCAATGCGTTCTCATATACTTGCGCATTGCCATAAACCTCAGCTCTGATATTCAAGCAACGGATAATCTTTCCTTGCAAGCTGAGAGGAATGTTTCGATTGATGCCACACGCAACAGTGCCAATAGCCATCGCGGGGATCAAACATCTCATGTCGCGGTGCACAATGGCTCTCATCTAAGTTCTGGAAAAGAGACCACTGTTCTCTCTGGAAAAGATATCCATATGGCTGCTTCCGATATAGATGCCAAGGGTAATGTTGCTCTTGGCGCGAAAGGGGAGGTAACAATAGGGGTGAGAAACGATGAGATGGAGTATCATCTTCGCACCAAAAACACGAAAGTGGACATGCAAGCCTCTCATGCCGTTGGCTCTTCGATAAAATCGGGAGGTGACACCACTGTCATTGCAGGGCAGGATGGCAAACCACATGATCTTAGCATTACAGGTAGTTCCATTGCGGCTGATGGCAAGGTGGGGCTGAAAGCCAGCAACGATGTCCTGATCAATAATGCAGAGGATAGCTTACAGTATGAGATGTCGTACCATAAAGACGGTGGAGCATTTAGTAGCAACAAATCTGAGCATAACAAGATGGATGTGCGCCAAGTTGTGGGATCAAGCATAACAGGGGGTGAAGGCATTGCCATTGACTCAGGAAACAACACGGAAGTTGTCGCCTCGACGCTCATAGCCGGTAAGGCAGAGGAAACGTCAGGAGAGAAAGCACCAGGAGATCAGAAACAAGCGGATATTACCATTCACTCTGGGGGAAAGATTGTCATAAAAGGCGCCCAAGAACACTTGGATCAGCAAGCACAATCGTCATCAAGTGGCTTTTTGCATGAGGAATCGTCCGATACATCTCAATCGCATACCACAACGGTCTCCTCTATCCTTGGGGCGACGGGCAACATCGTGTTAGACGCACAAGGAGAAGCCAAGATTTCTGCTTCTCATCTGCTTTCCGGTCAAGATATCAATGTGAGCGGAGAAAATGTGACGATTGATGGCATGACAGATCACCATAAAAGCCATTCAGAAACCCATGAAACAGGTTTTGGTGTGGGATCAGGCAAGGGCTTTGTGTCGATATACGGGAGTGAGGGAAAGACAGAAAATGAAGAGAGCTTTGAGCATCAAGGCTCTTCTCTCAATGCGGATGGCAATATCACCATCACTGCCAAGAAAAAAGATGTGACAATTGTTGGCTCTGATCTCGCAGGTGAGAATATTAACCTTTCGGCAGCGCGTGATGTCAATGTGCTTGTTGGTCATAATAGCCATAGGGCAAACTCAAAGGAAGAACGTACAGGCTTTGGGTTTCAGTTTGAAAAGAGCAACAGCGGTGCTTCCTTGGGGGGTGGAATTGCAAGCGCCAAAGATACGGGCGATCAATGGGAAACCACTTCCACACAATCACACATCACGGCACGCCAAGATGTGCAGATTACTGCTGACAATGATGTGAATTTACAAGCAGCCATTGTTTCGGCGGATCGTGATGTCAACATTGATGCAGGCAATAATATCACCCTATCAGAAAGCTATGATACCTCTAACGCAAAAGAAAAGCATGAAAAGTCTTTTGCTGGTGTGACAACTTCCGTTGATATCGGTGTCCTTGGCACGGTACAAGGACTAAAAGATGCCGCAGATCACATGAATAATAAGGATGGTAACAATACAGTTATTAATGGCATACTGACCGGCATGAAAATCAATCACCTCTTTAACAAAGGCAAGAATTTTGTTGATTGGCTGACTGGCAACACAGGAGAAAAGGGGAACATAACCAAAGGACTGAGTAACCCATTAGGAGGATTGGGGGGCTCCACCAAGGATGCTCTTGCCAATATGGCTGGCGCATCTGGCAGTGTAACCGTGGGCTTTAAAACTGAGAAAACAGAAGCCTCTGTTCAGACCTCCACAGCGGTGACAGATAGCATAGAAGGCGGACGCGCTGTTAACATGCATGCCCACGAAGGCAGCATTCATGGTGTTGGCGCTGATATTATCGCTGGTACCAATCCAATCTATGTGCTGGAAAATGATGCACAGAGCGAAAAGATCACCATGGAAGCAGGTAAAGATATCATCTTTGAAAGTGCACAAAACACGCAAAGCACACAAAACAGCAGTGAAAGTGCTTCAATGAGTGTTGGCACCGGTTATGGCACGGGTGGTGCAGGGGCAACGGGCAGTGCTGCTTTTAGTCAAGGGGAAGGTTCCAGTGAGGAAGTTCAACACAAAAACAGCCATATTATAGGCACCGGCACCGTTCATACCATAAGTCAGGCAAACACCACATTGGCAGGCGCCGTGGTTTCTGGAGAGCGTGTAGAAATGGAAGTAGGGGGTGATTTTGCCATTATCAGCCGCAGTGATACGGGACAAACTTCCAGCAAGCAAAACTCTGTTTCTGTTGGGTTTGGTGCTGGACAAACGGGTGGTGGGGGCTCCATGAGCGCCTCTTTCCAAAAGGATAAATCCTCTAGCGATTATCATAGTGTTGTGGAGCAATCAGGCATCAAAGCGGGTGATGG
>NZ_JBHIQZ010000063.1:0-3846 GCF_042196865.1 Bartonella sp. AC130YNZD | reverse complement strand
CAAAACCCGTTGATGGTAAACTTGTTCTTGCCAAACGGGGGGAAGGCAAAGCCATCACTGGTGAAACACTCCCCGTTGTTATTATCCATGAAAAACTCTGTACCTCTTGGGATTTTAAATACAGTGCGCGTGATGAAGCAGGAGCGGCCAATGGCTTAGCAACAGAGGCAGGAGATGATCAAAAAGCCGCCGCTGATGCACGAGAACCAGAAGAAGTTGAAGAAGGCGAAGATGTTATCCATATGGATGAAAATGACGCCCTTAATTTGCCTAAAGCAGAGACGGAAGCCAAAATGCCTGAAAATCAAGAGCAAGAAGAAGAGAAAAAAGGCGGTGTTATTGCAAGCTATCATGATATTCGCACTGGTGAAAAAAAGGAAGTCAAGGTTGGCAAACCACCATTTCATGAACTCAAATATACCTACCATAACCAATCAGAGGCTGTTGCAGCCATTGCGGCTTATCGCAATAAATCATCGCGTGGGAAATCTTCTTTCTCATGTGATATTGGTGGTGATCCCTTTGTACAAGCAGAAGCAAAGCTTGTTCAAGAGCCCCCTTTCCGCCCCTATATTCCAGCAGAATGGCGCATCAAAAGCGTTAAACACAAGCTTGATAAAACAGGTGGTTACACCACAAAAATAGATTGCGAGCTTTTTGATGAAGCCCAAGAAGACACAGCTGGAAACGTTGCAAACACCACACCAGACAAAGATGATACCCTTGACCCAAACGCCCCACCAAACGCATGCGACGAAGGCGAAGGCGTTATCCATATGGACGAGGAAGGCATCAATTAGCAAAAATGCAAAAAATATCGAAAACCGCTTGACAATGTGGCGACAATATGAATAATCGAATCAGGTGCCTCAAAAACACCTTAAAACATCTAGCGGATTGGTTGCCGAAACAATCTTTTCACCGCCAATTAAAAACTTTGACTCGTTGTATGCTACAAGCATATAATGATATTGTCGGGTGTGGTTACGCTATACAATACCCTTGCGGGAAAGGCGTAACGACGGGCTATGTGCCGTGTTTCTTAGCACCCGGCACTCTTTAATTGAGTGTCATTAAGAAACCTTTAAGCACATAGGAGCCAAATTATGGCACAGTATTTAATTGATATACATCAAACCACGATTAATGGTGATATCGTTCAAACAGTCAACGCACGTGAATTACATGCGTTTTTGGAAATAGGTAAAGATTTTTCCAATTGGATTACTGACCGTATCAAAAAATATAATTTATTAGAAAATCAAGACTTTGTTTGGTCGCCAAATTTGGCGAGCAAAGGCAGAGGCGGTCACAATCGTAAAGATTATCATCTAACTTTAAGTGTAGCAAAAGAACTTTCTATGCTTGAGAATAATAAGAAAGGTAGAGAAGCGCGTTTATACTTTATCGAATGTGAAAGACAGTTAAAACAAGTAACAACACCACAAGTTGACTATTCGAAACCTGAAGCATTACTTGGTGTTTTGAATCACTTACAAAGCCAAATCAAACAGAAAGATCATGTGATTGCAGAACTAACTCCAAAAGCAAAGGCTTTAGAAGGCTTAAAACGCTCTGATGGTTTGTTTGGTCTTATCGAAGCAGCGAAGATGCTTGAAGTGCGACCAAAGGATTTAACAGATTACTTGCGTAAGCATGACTGGGTCTATCGACGAGCTCCAGGAGCACCTCTGTTGCCTTATCAGGACAAGATCAAGAAAGGATTCATGGATTGTCCTGCTATCACTATTCAAAGACCGGATGGTACAGAGAAAGTACTCCCTTCAACAAAAATCACATCCAAAGGATTGGCATGTTTGAGAGAACAAATCCATGGAGGTGTGCAATGAAGATAGATACCAACTTCTTATGCGATTTATGGATAGCATTATCTCAATTTTCTAATGATGAAAATGTGAGCGACAAAGATTGTAGTGCTCTGGTTCAAACTATGAATGCAATAGAAAAGGTTTTGATTTTAAAACTTCAAGATGACGTACCCAATATTACAAAAATCTTGGCAATTTTGACAGATTTTGGAGCTTCCGAACCGCCACATAGCATGGATTCTTTGTTGCGCGCTTATGAACCAAATTTCGAGAGCCCCATTAGAAAAGTTGCTTAAATACCTCCCTTCCCCATCTTTAAAGGTGGGGAGTGGAACTAAAGTTACACGTGTGGAACGGGTCGTTCAAGAGGTTGTACAGCTAAGCGAAGCCCCATGGTACGTAGTAAAGCATTCAAGCTACGGAACTCTGGATTGCCTTTTTCTGAAAGTGTACGATAAAGTTGTGTAGGATTCAGTTTGGCTGCTTTAGCTACAGCTTGAACACCACCATAGGCTTTTGCCATTTGACGAAGTGTTACAAGCAGTTCCCCCTGGTCACCATCTGCTAGGATTGCATCAAGGGTCGCTGCTGCCAACTCAGGGTCATCATGGAATATTTCTGCCATTGCATCATCATGGTTACGGTCTTTCATTTTTACACTCCTTTAATCTTCACGGTTTTGCCAATCACGCCAGCAAGCACATGCACGAGTGATATCAGTCTCTTGTGTTTTTTTGCTGCCACCGCATAATAGCAACAATACGGTCTTTCCAGATTGGACATAATAAACTCGGTAGCCAGGACCAACATTAATACGCAATTCATGAACACCCTCACGAAGCGGCTTGAAATCGCCAAAGTTTCCTTGCTCTAAACGATTAAGACGGCGAATAATTGCAGTTTTAGCCTGCACATCACGGAGCTTTCGCAGCCAATCGGCTATCAAGTCTTTGCCATCAGAGGTAAGGTAGTGACGTATTTCAAACATGATGTATATTCGTTTATAAACGAACATTTGTCAAGAGAGAAGAAATCCAATTTTTATTTTACTATTCCTAAAAATACAGCCAAACAACGTTCAATCTCCAGCATTTCCTTTGCTTGAAGAGAACCAAAAATGGAACTCATTTTATCACATCTTACCGTCATAATCTTATCAATCATTACTTGCGAAGGCTTTTGCAAACCATTTTTAGCGTTTGGCTGAATCGTAATACGGAGTAATGGCGCATCAACAAGTGTGCTAGTAATGGGTAAAACCGTTACACTTGTATGTTCACTGAATTGATTAGCTTGAATGATTAACGCAGGTCTTGGTTTACCAAAATCGCCTTGCATAGCTATTGTTACGAGAGATCCACGCATCATTCTGTCCAGCCATCAATATCCATTAAAGATTGATCCATTAACAACTGCATAGATGTATCTGCTTTATCCATTTTTGCGACTAAGCGACATTGGCGTCGACACTCTTCTGCAAAGTTCGGTTGGCGAGTATCTGGTACCCAAATTTGCATTAAGCGCAAACCTGCTTTTCTTTGTGCGTTGCGATGTTTTTGAACGCGTTCATTGACGTGCATCGTAGCCATAACAAAATCTCCATTATGTTTCATGTAACGTATAACATAGAAAAAAGTTACATGAAACACTACTTTTAATAAAACGCAATAATTACAATTTTAATCTATCAATCTGCCCCACCTTTTGTGGGGCTTTTTTATAGGAGCAATACATGAGAACAATATCACCAGAAGGGCTAGCACTGATTAAACAATGGGAAGGTTTACGTCTTAATGCCTATAAAGATGCCATCGGGGTGTGGACCATTGGTTATGGACATACAAACAATGCTGGAAAACCTTTTGTTCATAAAGGTATGGCAATCACTGAAAAACAAGCTGAAGAACTTCTTTGCCAAGATTTAAAACAATTTGAAAATACCGTTGAACAAGCCGTTCAAGTTTCTTTAACCGATGAACAATTCGCGGCTTTAGTCTCCTTTTGCTATAATGTAGGA
>NZ_JBHIQZ010000062.1:0-3920 GCF_042196865.1 Bartonella sp. AC130YNZD | reverse complement strand
TAAGATTTTTTATTTCTAAGAGCGCTTAGCACCTTCTGTTCTAGATTAGAGTTATCCGTATAAGCAGCAAGGTATGGCTCTCGTTCTGTTGCTTTTGATGCAACATTCAACTCTTTTTGTGATTGTTCAACCTTGAGATCTTCTTTTTGAAGTTTTGAAAAACTTGTCTTTGCTCTATCCCAAAGGGATTCAATCTTCTCTTTTTGTTTTTGCAACCATTCTTTATTAAAATCAACGTAAGAGGCTATTTTTTCCCCTAAACCTTGAGAAACATCAATCCCTCTATTCTTTGTAAATTTGGCTATATAATCTCTATAATCAGGAGATTCAGAAAAATCGAGAGTAGTTGTTTTAACACCAGACCTAGAAAGAGCTGCTACCAATTTTTCATAGGTATTAGCATGATCAGACCGCTTGATAGCATCAACAAAAGAAGGATCACCGCGTTCTATTAAATCAACATTAAAAACATTTCTTTTAATTTCTTTATTATTAACAACAATAGTTTCTTTATCTTGACGAAGTGATATCTTGTCACCAAGCTCAATACGAGCCCCATCTATCGCAGAGGGAAGATTTACACCATAAACACGTTCAATTCCACGGAAAGTTGCTATATCCGCATAAGGTGTTTCGGTTTTGGCAGTTTCACTAAAAGAAGCATACCCAGCTTCTACAAGTTCACCAGTGATTGTACCTTTAACCTGTTTGTGTTCGTGTAATCGAACGTTTTTAAAATCCTCTTCGGCTACATAAAGATGTGACTGATGCCTATGTCGAGACATTGCAACATAGGAGAGATGTTGATCCATAGATGAGGAGGCTAAAACAAAGACATTATCAACGGTAACTCCTTGACTCTTATGAACCGTAGCCGCATATCCATGATCAACGTTTTGATAAGTCTGATTGGAGAAAACAACCTCCTTACCAGAGTCAAGACGCACTTTTAAGAGCGGTTTTCCTCTTTCATTTTGTGTAGACAAAACAGTTCCCAACATACCATTTTTAACTTTTTGCTTTCCTAATTCTGGGGCATATCTTTCTTCAAATTGAGCATTTTCAAGAAAGATAATTCTGTCACCAACAACAAATTCCCTACGCCCCTTAAGAGTATCAAAATTTGTGACGCTTGCACTATCTTCAAATTTAAGTAAACTAGCATCTTTAAGAGCGGTTCTAATTTCTTCATTTAATTTTTTTACAGACGCATTTGTATGAGCAAGAACAAGTAATTCGTCACCCCGTAAAGTTTTGCCTTCTTCCTCACATTTTTGTTCTACTTTCCTTCGTGTATCCATCCAATCTTTAACAAGAGTATTTATGGCTTGGTCACGCGTTTTAGTCTCATGAATGAATCCTCTATTTTTATAATGATCTAAAGCTTCCTTTACTTGTCCACGTGCAAACTGTCGTGATGCATCTTGCCCCCATTCTTCTTTTTGTCTTCTGATACCCGATAATTCTACATAACCAATATTATCAACTACAGCGCGAAATGCCGCTCCAGCCTCAATGGGTTGCAACTGCATATTATCACCAACAAGAACAATTTTTGCGCCTGCTTTTTCAACTTTTTGGACAAAATGCGAAAGTTGTTTTGAAGAAACCATTCCAGCTTCATCAATGACAAAAACATCACCAACCCGTAATTCATCTTTTTTATTTTTCCACGCTAATTCCCACGCAGCAAGAGTTTTACTTTTTATCTTTGAAGATTCTTCAAGACCTTCCGCAGCCTTCCCCGCAAGCGCTGCTCCAAATACACGCTTCCCACTATTAACCCACGCAATATTTGCGGCTTCCAATAGAGTGGATTTTCCAGCACCAGCATAACCAACAACCGCCGCAATACCTTTATCATCTGTAATATGTTGAACGGCTAATTTTTGTTCTTCTGAAAATTTAAATCTATTACTTTTATCTTTATTCTCAACAGACTTTATTGCCTCTAAAACCTGTTTATCTTTTACACCGTATCCTGTCGTTTGAGACAACGAAACAACACACCGCTCCATATCATATTCGTTTTTTAATATTTCTTTTGTTGAATAAATGATCTTATGAGGATTGGAATGATCTTTAATTTTAATCAGGTTATTGCTTTGTTCTAAACGCACCATAATATCATTAAAGTCATTTGAATTATCAACATATCTATTAATGATCTTAGCAAGATCACCACGATTAAATGTCGACTTCTCAAATGAAATCAACTTCAATACTTCATTAGGGTTTTCTTTAATTTTCTCTACAGATCTCTGTTTTATTTTTTCATTGGCTTGTACCGCATTGCTAGCAAGTCCTTTTTTACCCATTGCATAAGCAGATTGCCCCAAATGAATGGTCGGTTCTATGGATAAACCACGCTCTTTGTAAGAACGCATATCTACTTTTATATCATGACCCGCAAGTGCAAGATGCCTCGTTGCAATCTCACCCCATGAGTTGCGTAAATTCTTCAATGCATCTTTATGACCTATGACGGTTTCATAAACTATACGCTCTTCTTTTCTTATAGCATTCCCTTGTCTATCACGAATAGTAACAAGAGATTTTTTTACTGTTCCATCTTCATTTAAGACAGCTATTTTTTTGGGACCAAAACCATTTTCTAAAACTGGACGTAAAGTATGCATAATATGCACATGTGGATTTCCTTCCTTGTCATGAAAAACCCAATCAGAAACAAGACCACGTGATGAAAAGTTTTCTTTTACAAAGTCTCGTACAAGAGAAATATTTTGATCTCGTGATAACTCTAATGGCAACGCTATAACTATTTCTCTTGCCAACTGTCCATTCACGCGCTCACTATTTTGCACAGTGTTCCACAGCCATTCACTTTTTTTATCATTTGTATCAAAATAACTGAGTTGTTGTGTAATCCATTTTGGAGAACCTTCTGGAATATTCATTTCTGAATGTACAAGGTCTCTATCTTTATCATATCTATGCGTATGAGATCCTTCTAACTCATCAAACATCCTTGTCCTATGGCGATAGGCAGCCGCCGAAATTGCTGATTTTCCAGCACCAATAATTTTAGCTTGTAAATGTGTACTTGCCATAAGATATAATTACAAAAAATTGTGTTTATTTCACAGAAATAATCTATAGCATAAAACGTTTTACTTTAAAACGTATAATTGCGCCCTCAAAAATCTTTTGAAAAAAGACATTTTTTCAGGAGCGCATAAATGCGCACTATCAAGTATTGTTATTGGATATTTATTCTGTTAAGTAAAAATAAAGATTAAAAAATAAAAGAGAGTTTGAAATGTCACGTAAATCTTTAGAAAAACTTATGGAAGAAAAAAAAGCTCTGGAAGAAAAAAGTAAAAAACTTCTTGAAAGAATTAAAGCTGCTAAAAAACAAGAAGGGGAAAAAATTGCACTATTAGCAGCTGAAGCAGGGTTAACAGAATTAAACATAACAAACGATCAATGGAAAAATATTTTCGAGGAGATTAAAGCCCGATTTCAAAAAGAACAGCAAAAAACTGAATAATCTTGGTAACTCTATAAAATCACTAAGACGAATTGAAAAAAGGAGGAGATTTTTGAGTGATGAAATAAGACGTAAAGATGCACGTGAAAAAATTATTCTAGGCGGTCTTGTCGTAAAGGCTGGTCTTAAAAATGCTGATAAGTCTTTTATTTTAGGATGTTTAATTCATGCTGCAAAACTTGATATAAATTCAAATGAATATAAAAATTTACAAAAAATAGGACAACATTCTTTTACCGATACGCGGGGTCAAAATGATAAACAATCTAGATCGTAAACAAATCATATTTTTAATATGTCCTTTCCTCTTTTCAATCATAATTCTTTTTCTTGTAAACATAACAATAAATAACATTACAGAAAATGGTACTACCCAAGATGCTTATTGGTTTGTTCGTTCAAAACCTCT
>NZ_JBHIQZ010000061.1:0-3931 GCF_042196865.1 Bartonella sp. AC130YNZD | reverse complement strand
ACTTCATCCAAAACCAAATAGCGAATAGGAGAAGAACGCAATCCAGCAGCACTATTTGCTCCTGTAATCATCAATGTCCCCCCATAAAATTCCTTTGAAAACATTGTATTTCCACTGTCTCTTGCACGAGCAGGAGTAATGCGTTCACTTAAAACTGGACTTGCCATAATCATGGGATCAAGCCGCGTCTTTGAAAGCTTTTTGGCTGTCTCAACGGTTGGCATGACATAAAGGGCAGGTCCTGGACTATAATGAATAGCATAACCGCAGAAATTTAATCCTGCCTCTGACATGCCAACCTGCGCCCCTTTCATGACAATGGTTGTTTCAATTGGCACGTAAGAAGAAAGATTATCCATGATTTCGCGCAGATAGGGAGTCCGTTTTGTTCTCCACAGTCCAGGTTCAGCACTGGCTACCGTGCTAAGGTATCTATTCTTGTCCGCCCATTGGGAAACCGTGTATGGTGGGTCCGGTTGTCTTGCATCATTGGCATAGGCGAAAAATTCTGTAACAGCATTCTCATCCATTATTCATTCTTTGCTCGCCCCAAAAACTCTCTCATTCTGGAGGTTGAGGATCATGATAAGGAACTGGAATATGAACAGCTTCAAGCAAAGCCTTTCGTATGTAATAATCAATGGCACCGATTAGGCTTGCAGCATCACATCCAACCTGTGCGGCAATGCTTGCACCAAATCGATGAGGAAAATTCAACATAGCGTCACGGTGTGCTCTTCCAAACTCACGCGCTGCTCTCTTGACTTCTTCACGATCAACGGTTGTTTCGCGTAAGCGTTCAAGAGCAATCTTCTCGCTTTCAAGGGCAACTTGCATTCGCTCCAGTTTAATCTTGTATTCATTAGCGCCCTCTGTAGAGGTTTGTTTGATCTTTGTTCGCGGTTGACCATCCGGAGCTAAAAATGGAGCAGGGCGTTTTGTTGGATTCTCATTCCAGATAGCTGTTGCAAGCGCTTCATTAACAGAACCATCTTCAAAAAGAGCCTTATCAAACTTCCCTGTCTTAAAACGAGAAGCCACCGCATTAGGAGAAACACCCATCTTTTTGGCAAACGCACGAAGCGATAAACCTTTACGCGTTTTCTTAGTCATAGTGGCTCCATTTTGAATGGTATATACGAATTATTGTACACTTTAATTATTGACAAAGCTTTATTTTTCGTGTACATAAAATATATGAAGATAGTGTGGGATGAACCAAAAAGAGCTTTAAACATTGTTAAACATAAGCTTGATTTTGCTGATGTTATTTACTTTGACTGGGAACATGCTCTTATTGATGCAACCCATTCAAACCGCATGAAGGCTATTGGACATTTTGCGGATGGCACAACAGTTATTGTTTTTGCAAAGCTTGGCAATGAAGCGATATCCATTATCAGTTTTCGTCAAGCGAATAAAAAAGAAAGAGAGGTTTTCAATGACTATCAAAAAAACCTTTGAAACAGGATGTGGCTATACAAAAGAAGATTGGGACGCTGTGGATTCCCCACCACTAACAGATGAAGAACTTGCACGCTTAAAGCCAGCTAAAGACGTTTTACCAGCCTCTTTTTTTAAGTATGTAACAGAAGAGCGCCGTAAACGTGGGCGTCCACCCGTTGAATCTCCTAAACAAGCGGTTACTCTCCGTCTCGACCCAAATGTTATTGCCTCTTTTAAAAAACAAGGAAAAGATTGGCGAACACGTATGGGTGAAGTCTTAAAAAAAGCAAGTGGTTGTTAAGCCAAACGATCTCGCCACTCTAAAAAATGTGCTTTACAGTTGAAATTAAGCTTCAATTGTATTACATTGAAATACAATTACAAGAGGAGAGCTTATTATGGCTGCCAGTCGCATGGTTCAAGCGCGTGTACCAGAAGAAATTCAAAATGTCGCTAATCAAGTTATTCAAGCCTCTGGTTTATCAGTAAGTGATGTCGTGAGAGTGTTGATGACACGTATTGCGCAAGATAAAGCTATTCCTTCTTTTTTGTTTCAACCCAATGCAGAAACCATAGCAGCTTTTGCCGAACTTGATGAAGGTAACTTAAAAAAGTTTCATTCCGTAGACGAATTATTTGATGATCTCTATGCGGACGATTGAACGTACCACCATTTTCAAACGTGATTTCAAGCGTGAATTGAAAGGACGATATCGGCATCTTTTAAGTACAGATTTGCATCAAGTCATTGTGGCATTAGCAAATGATCAACCTTTAGAACTTCGGTATCATGACCATGCATTAACTGGAAATTGGAAAGATTATCGGGATTGTCATATTCGACCTGATTTGGTTTTGATCTATCGCTTGATTGGTCAAGATAGGCTAGTTTTAGTGCGTCTTGGTTCTCATTCACAGCTTAATCTATAATTTCAATTAACCACCTCCCCATTTTTGAAAACGGGGAGGGGAGATGTGTTTTTGAACTTAAGCAACCTTTTTAATGGGGCTATCGAAATTTGGTTCGTAAGTTCGCAACAAATGTTCCATGCTATGCGGTAACTCTGAAGAACCAAAATCTGTAAGAATTGCCAAGATCTTTGTAATATTAGGCACATCATTTTGAAGTTTTAAAACTAGGACCTTTTCTATTGCATTCATAGTTTGAACCAGAGCACTACAATCTTTGTCGCTCACATTTTCATCATTAGAAAATTGAGATAATGCTATCCACAAATCACATAAGAAGTTGGTGTCTATCTTCATTGAACACCCCCAAAGATTTGTTCTCTCAAACATGCCAATCCTTTTGGTGTGATTTTCGTTGAAGGGAGTACCTTTTCTGTACCATCAGGTCCTTGAATGGTAATAGCAGGACAATCCATGAATCCTTTCTTTATTTTGTCCTGATAAGGTAACAGAGGCGCCCCTGGAGCCCGTCGATAGACCCAATCATGTTTACGCAAGTAATCGGTTAAATCTTTTGGTCGTACCTCCAACATCTTTGCTGCTTCAATAAGACCAAACAGACCATCAGAGCGTTTTAGACCTTCTAAAGCTTCTGCTTTTGGAGTCAATTCGGCAATAACATGATCTTTCTGCTCAATTTGACTTTGTAAGTGATTCAAAACACCAAGTAATGCTTCGGGTTTGGAGTAGTCAATTTGTGGAACAGCTACTTGTTTTAAAAGCCGTTCACATTTGATAAAGTATTGACGTGCTTCATGTCCTTTATCATTACGCTCTATCATGGAAAGGTGTTTAGCCATATCTAAGGTGATATGGTATTCTTTAGAAGGACGCCCACCTGAACTTTCGCTCAAAAAAGAGCAAAAGTCATACCCTTCTTTAAATTTACAGTCTTGAATACGTCTGATAATCCAGTCTTTAAAGCTGGTTTTTACTTCTAAAAACGCATGCAAGTCACGTGCGTTTACCGTTTGAACAGTTTCCTGTCCAACAATTTGTTCCGATACCGGAATAAGTGT
Organism: Bartonella sp. AC130YNZD; assembly: GCF_042196865.1. Taxonomy (NCBI): domain Bacteria; kingdom Pseudomonadati; phylum Pseudomonadota; class Alphaproteobacteria; order Hyphomicrobiales; family Bartonellaceae; genus Bartonella; species Bartonella sp. AC130YNZD. The sequence goes on along the minus strand of NZ_JBHIQZ010000061.1, from coordinate 497 downwards.
GTTCATTGTGAACTCCTAGATGTTAGAGGTTTTCTATTGACACTCAAAAAGAGTGCCGGGCGCTAGAAAACACGGCATCTAGTCCGTCGTTACACCTTTCCCGTGAGGGTATTGTATAGCGTAACCACACCCGACAAGACCGTTATATGCTACAGCATATAATTAGTCAAAATCTTTCATGTTTCAGAAGATAGATTGTTTCGGCAACCCATCCGCTAGATGTTTTGAGGTGTTTTCTAGGCACCTGATTTGAAGATACCTATTACTGTAGAATTGTCAAGTAACAAAAATTACTTTTTGCTAAGAAAACGTTTCACATACTGTACAGTGTACATATTGAAATTATTATTTATCAATATGTTGTGTGTACAATGTACAGTCAATTTGAGAATTCTGTCGCTAGCGATAGTTCGCGCTGTCCTGCCCCGCAACGAAGCCAACCCGCTGGGAAGTACCTTTTGAATTGATTTTATTGACTTTTTTATGAAAAAAACAAA
>NZ_JBHIQZ010000060.1:0-3959 GCF_042196865.1 Bartonella sp. AC130YNZD | reverse complement strand
AATCAAAATGAAGCCAATTAAATCCATTTAGGATAAATAGCGAGTGTCAGCTGAGGTGAAATTCTTGCAAAACCAGAATTTTTTTTCAAAAGGGGTTTTTAAAGGCTGCTTATCCACAGCCCATGACATGGAATAAGATCAGCAAAGTAGTAAAATTTGCTGTTTATTTTATGGAAAAAAGACAAATGTACTATGTGCTTTAAAATATCATAATGAGTATTTTGATAGGTTTTATGAGTCACTAAAATAATCACTTTTGTCAGTTCAATTTACTGACACATAACTGACAAGTTTTAATCAATTCATATCATTGGTTATCTTTAAAGATTGTATTCTTGATATGAGTTGTGTTTTAAAGAAATTAACCTATTGAAATATAATAACTTTTATTTTTACTCATTAAAAAAATAATAGAGGGTCTAAAAAGAACTGACAAAACTGACAAAACTGACAACACTGGACAAAACTCTTCCTATAAGGTCACCCAGACCATTATTTTTAGAGAAAAGTTCTTTGATGAGAATGCCATTAAAAAGAGTTTTGCCTATGTGAGTAGAAAGTTTTTAAAAAAGGTTTCTTTATTGTTTTATGCTGTTGTTTTTGATTAAAGGATGCCATTCATAATAGGCACTAGGGTGTCCATTTGTCTGCTGTGTTATAAACTTTTTTCGAAGGTGATTTGAATGGCATAAAAGCTCTATAGCTTGTTTAACGGCTTGATTGTCTTTTAAAGAGGTCCAATTTCTTTGATGAATATCGCGTAAAGTAAAGACATCGGGCAAATGATCACAACGCTCGACAATTAATTTTGCACTTTCTGCTGTTAATGTATCATGCGCTGTATAAAGACGTTTGGCATGGCTTAACAGATAACTTGTCCAACGCAAGGCTGTTGTGATGGCATAGAGTCCAATTTCTAAACGACCACCGTCAAGAAGTTCAAAAATCAATGCAAGACTTGCTATGGTCTTAGGCATTTTTAAAAGATGCGATTGTAAGCTTTCTGAGTAACTACCTCCTTTTGCCTCTTTATGAAGATGCTCGAACCATTCATAAAATTTCACTTGTGCTTTAGGAGAAAAACGCATGATCAGTGGTTGTTCTGGAGACCCTAATCGTTTATCACGAAAAGAGCGAAAAACCGCCTCATACTTTTGCCACCCCTCTTGATTGGGCGGTTTATCAACCAATTGCCATTCTTTATTGTCATCGGGCCAGACAATCATTTGAAAGCGTTGCAATAAACCGTCATCGTTTATTCTACGGTGTATGGCTTGAATGAGCGGAATAATGCGTGAAGGTTGAATGCCGCCAATCATGGATAAAGTGACATAAGGGATAAAAATGGTTCCACGCTCGATACGGTCATAGGTAAATTGATCATCTCCATTAAAAGCTGTTAAATAAAAGGCACGGTCTGTTTGATATTCTCTTCGTTCCAGATTGGCTAAAAAACCAGATAATTCATCACGAACCATTAAGAGACCACGGGGGTTTTCTTTTAAAAGTTCCCCAAGCTTTTCAACGGTCACATCATTGACGATAAAACGAGAGACATCCTCATCATGCACATTGTCTTTAGAGAGCGTTTCATACAAAAGAGCACGGGCTGTTTCACACTCTCCTTTTCTTATCGCTTTATTGGCTTGTTTTTCCTTTTCTCGTTTGTCTAAAGTTTCAAGTCTCTCTTCAATTTCTTGTTTTTCTTTCTGTTTTAACCAGTCTTTATACCATTCCTTTTGAAGGCAAGAGATAGGGGCTAAAGCGGCTTTCATGGCTGGAGTTTTGAATGTTGACGATTGCCCAATAAGAGCGCCCCAGAGATTAGGCACAACAATCCAATCATCATGTTGTTTTGGGGCAACCCGCACGCCATTGCCAATGACAGCAGCCAAGGCACAGAGAGCAGAGACAGCAATAAAATCCATAGGGGCTTGTTGACGCTGTGAAACGTCATAAACATAATCCATGAATGGCATGGGCAGTTGTAATGGGTCCAAAAGGCTCGACGGGTAAAAGAGCCGCCGTGATAGGCTTTAATTCCCCCCATCCGTTTTGTTGCAATGCTTGTTTATAAGGAATGGCTTCTAAACAAGTCTTATCATTTAAAGAGCCATTATCGTTATCATTTAAAGGAGTATTATTCTCTAAAATATTTTTATTATCTTTATTATCTTGTATCATGTTATTTACCTTAGAAAATAGAGGAGATCGTAAAAATATGCATTATGCGGGGCTTGCCTTATAAGGACCTCAAAGGCTTGGCTATAAGCACGCGTAGCAAAGGTAAAATCAGCTAAAGTCTTTTTGATTGGTTGGCTTCCATAACGCCCATGCCAAGTACCACGCAAAGCACGTGTGATACCTTGCGCATTCTTAAAAGAACACATCATTTTTAATCCTATAACGTTGCGTCATAGGACGGATTGTGCACTCTCTAGATTGATGAGTTTGAGAAAGCCTTGTCCGTCCTTACGTGACAAGGTTTTTTTATGCCGCGTCACTTTGACGTTGCTGTTTTGCTTGCTCGATGACATTCAAAAGATCCGATTGTAACCAACGGGATAAAAAACCAAATTTTAAGGGTTTTGGGAGAGAGCCATTGGTGACATGACGGCGGAAAGTTGAGACACTCATATGAAGCAATTTTGCACTTTCACGGTCTGTTAAAAGAATATCATTTTCTGTCATTCTAAAATCCTTTCATTCTCAAAAAATGGTAACAAATCATGCCTATTTATTAAGCACATTTTGATTTATTTTTGAAGGTATTTTATTCATAGAAAACAGTATTTTATCATATAAATTCTCATGTAATAAATTATGAGTCTAATTGAGAGCTAATGAGAGAGAAGAGAGCTAAAGTTATCCACAGATCATGGGGTTATGCACCCCATATCTTTAAGATTGACCGGTGACATAAGCCGCCCATTTATCCATATAGACACGACGCTGTTCTAGATAGTCAGTACGACGATAAGCACGCTCTACTTGCCCCCCGACCGTATGAGCTAGAATGGTTTCAGCAACCTCATAGGGGGCATCGGTTGTTTCAGCAAGCCAATCGCGTAAACTAGAGCGAAAACCATGGGGACGTGCTTCAAGTCCAATCTGTTGCATATATTTTGCCATACAATTCTCACCAAGAGAACCGCGACCGGTTGCAGAAAAGAAGAAATCATTGCGAGAAAGCCCGCGCGCTTGTTTTAAAATTTCTAATGCTTCAGATGATAAAGGCACACGAAATTCTGTTGTAGCATCACGCTTTCCTTTCATATTTTCAGCAGGAATAGTCCATATATCCCCATCAATCTGATTTTCACGAATATGACGCAAGGGATTAGTACGGACACCTGTCAGAATAAGCAAACGCAAAGCCAGTTGTGTTAGGGTTGTTTTTTGGCAAAGTGTTTTATAAAAAGCAGGAACATCTTTCCAATCCATTGCTGGTATATTTTGCGTTTTATGGAGTTGTTTGCCTAGGAGCGCGCGTGCTTTTGTTGTTGCTTGTAAATCAACATTCAACCCTAATGCAGCCGCATGTTTGAGACAAAGATTAAGACGGTTTAGTGCTTTTTCTGCTGTAACAGCTTTTGTATGCCAGATAGGAGTAAGCGTATTGCGTATCTCTGTTTGCGTAATCTCAGAAACGGGCAGGCAACCTAATTTAGGGAGAATGTAAAGCCGCAGAGGTGCAAACCAATTCCCAGCCTTACCATCATCTTTTAATTCAGCTTTACGACTTTCAAAAGTATCCAAAGCGATATCTTTTAAGTAATGGAGATTGCTTATTGCTTCACGCTTTTGTTTCTCCCGCTCTTTAATGGGGTCACGCCCCTCATGCAAAACAGAACGCCATTGGTTTGCCAATTCACGGGCTTTTTTTAAAGAAACATGCCTTAAAGCACCCAAGCCCATTTCACGACGGCGTCCGTGAATGGTATAACGATAAAGCCATT
>NZ_JBHIQZ010000059.1:0-4058 GCF_042196865.1 Bartonella sp. AC130YNZD | reverse complement strand
TCTTTAACAGCAGATGATCATATTTGGGATGAGGCATATCCAGAATTTGGGAGTGAAGATGATTATTACCGTCATGAGTATTATGCTGATTGTGAGGGGTATTATGACGATGATAATGACAGCGAATATGAAAATGATGCTGCTTAAATAACGCGCGGGCGCGGCGGGGGCGCCTCTCTTTAAACATCTCATTTTAAAATTTAAATCTTTTTATAAAGGAATTGTGCTATGCAAAAAAAGTTTGCACTCACAAATGAAACGCGTGTAATTAGTAATCAAATTCTTTATCGCATTAAAACTTTAAAAGACTTTTCTGATATTAAGGCTGGTGATCTAGGCGGTTTTGTTGAAAAGGAAGATAACCTATCGCATGATGGCAATTGCTGGGTTTATGATGATGCTAGGGTTTATGAAAACGCGCGTATAGCAAATGACGTGCATATTTATGAAAATGCTCATATCCATGGCATTGCTGTTATTCGTGAAAATGTCGGCGGCTCTACTAAAATAAAAACCTATACTGAACGTCTCTCTCCTTATGGCGAGTTAGAAATTGTATGGGTCTAACCTAATGTAACGTAAATAAAATGCGGGCGCGGCGGGGGCGCCTGCTTTCCAACCAAATTTCCCATTTCAAATTTTAGAAAACGTTTATCACATTAGATTGTGAGGGTATCTCTATGTGCAAAAAATATGAATTAACCAATCAAATCAAACAAATTAAAGAAAGACTTACTAAGCAAATTATAAACCTTTATCGCATTCGGGCTTTAAGAGATTTTGATGATGTCAAGGCGGGGGATCTTGGTGGCTATATCGAAAATGAAGGGAACTTATCTCATTATGGCAATTGCTGGGTCTATGATGAGGCTTGTATCTATGGCTATGCTCATGTTTCTGATCATGCTAAAGTACGTCATTTGTCTCATGTGCGGGGGCGGGTCTATGGGAATGCTGAGGTCTATGGAAAGGCTTTAATCACTCGATATGCTAAAGTTTATGATCATGCGTGTGTCTATGGGAGTGTTCATGTGGCTGGTAATATCTATGGCAAGGCGCATGTCTGTGATCACGCCCGCGTTTATAGCAATTCCCATATTTATCAACATGCGCGCGTTTCTCATGATGTTTTTGTTTATGATCATGCTAGGATCTATGGTCATTCAAAGGTTTCTGGCTCTGCTTGTATTTACAACAGTGCAAAAATTTATGGACAAGCTACTATCAAAGGCTTTGCAAAGATTTATGGCAAGGTTTACGGCTCTGCTCTTGTGAGTGGGCGGGCTGCGATTTATGGCTCTGTTTATGGGAATGCAAAAATCTCTGGTTCTGTAAAAGTCTATGGTCGTGCCTATGGAAAAGCAAAAATAGATAAACAAAGCAATGTAAAATCAGTTGCTCAAAATTATGAGGTTTATGAAAGCGATAATGTGGTCAAGATTGTTGATAAAACAGAATAAAAATAGGCATGGGGGTGCCTTTTAATAAGATAACTCCATCATAAAAGAGAGTATTCATAAAAGAAAGCCGTGCCAAGTGATATGACGCGGCTTTCAAATGTCTACCCTTATGAATCATTTCAAATGGAGTCATGAACGCATATATACAAAACGTATTATATTACAAGCGCTCTATTCAAGATATGAAAACTTATCAAAAGAAATGTATGATGCGTATGATCTTTAATCACTCATTTGAATGAGAAAGCCTATAAACGCTTTTTGTTGCTCTCAAACGTATCAAACAAATCAAAACGCTTGGTAGCTTTCTCAAGACAATCAAAAGCAAATGCCTATTAAACAAATGTCTTTTTTAAAAACGTTCTTTTTACATGACAAACATTGGTTTTCAAAACAATCTCTCATAAGACAATAAACAAACGTTTTTATCAAACGCAAGGCTTTAAAAACTGTTATAAACATCAGTTTCAAACGTTTAAACGTTCACTTAGAGAGGCTCTCATAAGCGTATTGTTAAACTATAACTTTTAAAACATTTCTTAGTACCAAGTCTAAAGTAGATAGTAATTCTACTGCCATGGCATTGTTCGCTTCCATTTTTTTGTGGAAGCGAATACAGTTGCGTTCTTCAAAACTAGCTATGCACTATATTCATTAAAAGGCTTTTGATTTCATAAGATATAATGTTTTGAATTTCATGACCTTTATTTCCTACCTCGGTAAAAAATACCGTGGTTTTAAAATCTATCTTCTCTTTAAATCCTTTGTGCAATCTTTATGAATTAAACCTATAAGCTTATGACGGCTTCAAACAGTTAATTTCTTTAATGCCATTTTAAAGGTTTTCCCCAATTTTGGGGAAAATTATATGATCTGCATTTTCTATAAATGCGTATCTTTTGATACAATTTACCTTATAACAGTTTCAAACGATTACCTCTAATAGGTAATAAGGTATTGCTATAGCATTTTTAGATTTTACGATTCTCAATTTTGAGAACTGTAATTTTATGTTTTTATCATGCTATTAACAAACCAATCTTTAAAACAAGATGGGATCTTTAAACGTATGCGATTTATGTTATCGATAATTTCAAACAACTAAATTTTTAAACAATGTGATTTGTGCTGTGATAAAAAAACGTATCATAAAATTTATAAACTGTTATGAATGATATCTGCTTTTCATTTTATATAAACGTTTACATGCGTTATAATATTTACATCATGATTTGCTTTTTATGGTCTATTCATACATGGCAATTGTTTATAAAAAATGGTCAATTTAAACATGCACAAAAAGATGGATTCTTGAGTGGATTCATATAAAATAATTGCAAACAACATATTGACTTTATTGTGTTTTTTGATATGATGCTGAATCATCCGCATATTCAGCGTGTGCCATATCGCGAAACCATTCTGCTGCTCCCGTAAGCAATTCACTGGGCAATGCCTTCCCTATCTGACGAGGAATAAATTGCACTTCTCGCTTATTATTTCTTTCTGAACCCACAACGGCATTAACCAGTGGTGCAATGCGATTAAACGTCATAACGGGGCGGCGTTGTTCTTTTAAAGCCGCTAAATCTTGATCATTCCACTGATCACCATTGTAAAATTGGAAATCCTCCCTTGCATGTTCACGCCATTTGTTCACGTGCTCCACATCTTCTTTGTACCACCCCACAAGCTTGCGAAACAAACCTTCTGTCGACAGATCTGATGCGTTACTTTCTTTTTCTAAATGCTCTTCATCATCCATCATTCTGCCATCCACGACGTGCTTTCATAAGCTTCTCTACCGCTATAAGCTGGTCTCTTCTGTTTCTGCATCGGCTGCTCATACCCCACACACATTAACCCAAAGGCATCTGCACCATGACTGGACCAATCATGCTCGGCGCCCAAACCAATATTGCGCTTCTCATCCCATTTCTCGTGATACCAGTTCAATGCCTTACGACCCGCTACGGTCGTCTCCTCATTAAACCAAACAGAGGGGAGAATACGCCGCACCGCCTCGATACGCATTTTGACAGCACCAGCCCCTTGATTAGGAATGACCTGTGTTTCAAAGCCCGCATCATTTAAAGCACTCTCAAAACTCACATTGTGCACACGGTCTCTCGTTGCCCCATCATGGGGGAGAACCATCAATGCCTTCTCATAACCATTCTGACGTAACCAACCGATATGTTCGGATAACGGCTGCCCTTGTGCTTCATAATAATCAAGCACTCTGATCTCTCTACCAACAAATTGCGCTATCCATATCGCTGTCGCATCTGCCTTAGCACCCGTACCCCCAATATCCCAAAAAGCCCGTATCTGCATTAAAGGATCACGCGCAACACGCCCTATCCGTTCCTCTTGCTCGGCTGCCAACATTTCCCTCTGATAGTAAGCGCCTTGAACCGCTGTAAGATAAGCCCCTTCCCATACATGCTTATAGGTTTCTGGACGGTTTCTCAAATCATCAAGCCGCGCTTCATTCAAGATCTTGGGAAACTTTGGATTATCTGTTCAAGATATTGATTTATAATGATAATTCACTGCTTTGCATATTGAATGAGAGTCTCGAATAACGTAGGATTC
>NZ_JBHIQZ010000058.1:0-4127 GCF_042196865.1 Bartonella sp. AC130YNZD | reverse complement strand
GCTGCTTCATCTGTCGTGTTTGGTGCATCAAGCACCACAATAGCACGTAGACGCTCGGCAATGCCAATCAGTTCTGCGGCGACGGGGTTGGCAGTTGCACCAGTTCCATTCTCTTCAATATTCACACTGGAAGGGCGTTGATGTGTAAAGCCTGGAGCGATGAGAATGCGTGGTGTTTGTCCTACAATGGATTGCGCTCCAATCAAAGCATGAACACCTTCATAAGCACCATTTGCGTTTACACCACCCAGAATATTGGTGAGTGTTGCATTTTCGTTGTCACCCTCGTTCACGCGTACGACAACGACAATTGCCCCTACTTGTTTAAAAATAAGATCAAGGGCATTGGGTAAGGTCCCTTGACGCTTACCCGTTTTATCCAGTTTTGCAGCTTGTGAAAGAGAACCGGTAACCAAAACGGGTGTGTTAAGAGGAAAGGCTCGTTCATCCGCATCTGGCGCTGTGCCAACAATTCCGATAACTGCCGATTGTACCGCGCGAAGGGGGCGGGTGCCGTCGTCAACTTCAACGACTTCAACACCGTGTAGAAAACCTGTTGCCATACTTTATGCTCCTTTGAAATATTGGCTAATGAAATGAATGGGAAAAATGAGAGGTAAAAAGCCGCTCTTGAGAAAGGTTTGTTTTCAACAAGCACTTTCTTTTTATAAATATCTTGACTTGGTCCCAAAATGGTACTAAGATTGATAAAAATCAGGATAAACTTATGAAAATTGTTAAAATCTCCACACTTCAAACTTTTTGGGCTCGATATCCTGATGCTGAACAACCGTTAAAAGCATGGGTAGATGAAGCTAAAAATGCGCAGTGGCGTTCTCCTCATGACATTAAAGAGAAGTATAAAAATGCAAGCATATTAAAGAATAATCGTGTTGTTTTTAATATTAGAGGCAATGATTATCGTTTAGTTGTTTCAATCTTTTATCCAGCAGGTTGGCTTTATATAAAATTTATAGGGACACACAAACAGTATGATGCAATTGATGCTAATACTGTAGAACTAAAGGAATTTAAGAAATGAATATCAAACCACTTCGCACTGAAAGAGATTATCAAGAAGCTTTAGAAATTGTGTCTGCAATGTTTGACAATCAACCTAAAGAGAATACTCCAGAATTTGATCAAATGGAGGTTCTTGTGTTGTTGATTGAAGCGTATGAAGCAGAACACTATCCTGTTTCTCCTCCTCACCCGATTGAAGCTATTAAATTTAGAATGGAACAAATGAACTTAAGTGCTAAAGATCTCGTTCCTGCGATTGGTCATTTAAATCGTGTTTATGAAATCTTGAGTGGTAAAAGAAAATTAACACTGCGCATGATTAAAAACTTGCACCAACAGTTCAATATTCCACTAGAAAGTCTGATAGCTTAGGTTTTATACTAATTTATTTTTTTGAAAGATTTTTAAGGGGTTTCAAAAGGTCTTCAAAGATCATTTAAAGACCCTTTAATATGTATTATTTCTCGTTTTAGAAATCGCAATTGGTGATGATAAGCTCCTTAGCGGGAACTGCATTATTTAAGGCGTTACACGAATAAAACGTATTTATTTTTTTAAAGGTAAATTGACTGAAGGTTTTTCGAACTTCTGGCACATCATTGAGAGACAAAAGAAACTTCCCTTTAATTGTGCAAGCAGTGTGGACATCGTCTGGTAATCCTCTCGCTTAAACAAATCTTTGCCATAATAATCCTCAACACCCCAATAAGGCGGGTCAAGATAAAATAAGGTGTTTGGTCGATCATAGCGCCTGATAAACTCAGACCAGTCTAAATTTTCAATGGTAACACCCGCTAAACGACGGTAAATAAGCTTTAATGAGGCTTCAAGTTTCAAAGGATTAAACTGTGCACCGCGGTCTGTTTCAACCCCAAACGTACGGTCGGCTACCTTCCCGCTAAAGCTTAAACGCTGCAAATATAAAAACCTTGAAGCCCGTTCTAAATCTGTGAGGGTTTCTGGATCTTGAGCACGTAATCGTTGAAATTCCTCACGGCTGCTTATTTGAAATTCCAGAAATTCTATAAACGGGTGATAATGGCGTTGTAACACCCGAAAAAAATTCACCACATCTCCTAAACGGTCATTAATGATTTCAGTGGGTGGAATCAATTTTCTCCTAAAGAATATTCCTCCCATTCCAACGAAAGGTTCGGCATAAATACTATGAGGAATGTCCTCGATAATGTTAACTATGGTTTTGGCTAGTCTTCTTTTGCCTCCAATATAAGCAGCAGCTGGTGAGATAGGATCAACAGATTTTAATTTTTCTTTACAAAGTGTATCCATCATTTTTTAACACTCTTCCATCTATATTAGCCATCTTCTCACTGTTTCCAAGTGAGAAGAAGTGGCTGCGATGTTGAGTTGAGTTGCATCGGACGGGTTTGTCGCTAAACTAAGTCCCGTTGGCTGGACAACCAGCCCAGCCTCTATTTTTTGTTCCATTCTCCTTGTTTTTGAGTTTCTAGGATAATTTCTGTGGGCTAACCGCTATGTTTTCTCATAGCGATAGGTTATTAGAGCGGCTTGCTAAGAGCCGTTAATCTCTTTACAAAACCTTTGGAATAGAAGAGGGGGAACGCCGTGATTTCGGGGCTTCTTCTAAAGATAAAGAATGATTTTGCTATAGTGCGATAGAGAGTATTTACTTTTGTTGCCATTTTGCTCTCCACATTAATGAAGAGACCATAACAATCATCTACACTCTCTCATAAGACTGACACTGTCAGTCAAAAAAGTCCTTTAAAGGGCTTTGAAAGAGTGATAAAAAGATTTAAAAATCATACAAGCTCGCTTATACAATAGCTATCCATTTGACTTGCGCTACCTTTGGTTATGTAATTAATCTTTCCATAATCTTATAAGGACAGCGCCATCAGCTCCAGCGCCGCTTGGAGAAACATGATCATGAGCACCAGCACCGCCACCACCAAAACCACGCCCTGCTTTTCCTGAAATATAGGAACCATCTCCCGTTCCTCCACCACCTCCCCTTGATGTATCGCCCCCAGCATTTCCCCCATTACCACTTGTTTTACTCGTAATTCCACTCGTTCCAGTATAACCATTTCCGCCTTTGGCTGATCCTAGGAGATCATCTGTTGCCCAACCAAAATTTCCACCAATGCCCCCAGTTCCGCCAGTGCCTGAATAGTAATAAGTATTTCCCCTTGATATACTATAATAAGCACCCCCACCACCATGTCCTCCTGTAGCGGTAATAAAATTCTTTCCAACAACTGTTGTTCCTCCAGACTTACCTGTTACATTCCATCCTGAAACAGAAGTTCCTCCTTTACCAATGATGATATCCTCATGCCCGTTTAAACTGGTTTTATAGCCATACCATACTGAACAACCGCCACCACCACCACCACCGCCTAATCCTGGCGTACACGCTCCACCACCACTACCGCCGCCACCCCATGCTTGGATTTCAACTTTGGTTTTATTCGTCACCCAAGCTGGCCATTGAATTTTCCCGTCTTGCGTATAGAGCAATTCAGCATCAGCAATAATGAGTTTATTAAGCAAATTTTTTTTGATGTTTTTAATTTCCTGCTTGAGAATATCTATTTCTGATTTTGTATAAACAAGATCACCATCGACTTTTAAAGGTCCTTTAAGCAAGCTTCCGTTTGTGTTTAAATCAGTAACCACTTTGCCATTATAGATGAGGTTCAACGACGAATTGCCCAAAAGCTCTAAGGCACCACTCATAGTCACTTTGCTGGTAAATTTATTGTAATTTTTCCATTCATTGGGACTTGTGAGGCGTCCATAGCTTGTGAGATCTTGATTGATCTTGGCTCTAAAATCGTCAAGCCCCACGATATCTTCTGTTTTATGTTGGTGCGCACCTAACAGGGAGACAGCACTGCCAAAGGTGAAGTTATTATTGCTTGATTTGTAGAGAACATAGTTGTTAGCGGCATCTTTTGCCCCCTCGATATCGCTTAAATCGGCAAAAGTGAAGGTTTTATCCGCTGCCATCTTGCCATTGAGAGCGCTTTCTAGATCTGCGATTTCGCTTATGGTATGCGTGTGGTGTAAAGGCGCCTTTTCGTCTATCTTTTCCTCAACAGCTAAAAGAGCTTGGT
>NZ_JBHIQZ010000057.1:0-4395 GCF_042196865.1 Bartonella sp. AC130YNZD | reverse complement strand
GCGCTGTTGCGAGCGGTGCTTGCTCTGCCGGTGCGATTGGCGGGGCTGTGGGCGAAGCCACTGCTATGCTCCAGTTTCAATTGTGGGTGCAAGGCATTGTGAAAGAGGAAATGGGAGATCTAAACGGTCGCACCCCAACCGCAGAAGAGGAAGCCCGCATCACTGCAAAGATTGATGCGCAGTTTGCTGACTTTAGAGACCACACCATTGATGTTGCACGGGCTGCCGGGGGTGTTGCTGCCGCGCTTGCCGGTGGCGATGTTGATGCTGGCGCCGATGCCGCTGGTAATGCCGCTGCAAATAACTACCTCAGCAGTGCGCAACAAGCTCAGATGGAGAAAGAATTAAAGGAGTGTCCTGACCTTTTATGTGACGCAGAAGTGTTTGCGAAGTGGTCTGCGATTAGTACAGGGCAAGGTATAAGCTTTGGAGCTGGCATAGTAGCTGGTGTACCGGCCGAAATATACGATACGGTTGATGGTTTTTTGCAAATAGCCAAACATCCCGAAGAGACTTTGAAAGCGCTCAAAGATTTGTTCAGCAGTGGTGAGATTTTGGCGACAATTGGTCGGACCCTTGGACAGTCCTATGTAGATCGCATTAATAAAATGGAGGAGGAATATGAGCGAGCTGGTGCTGGTGGTTCCTTTAATGCTGGACTTGAATTTGGAAAATTATTGACTGAAACAGCATCCCTAATGACAGGAGTTGCTGGAGCAGCCAAGGGAGGCATAAAGCTTGGCGAAAAGGCTCTGGCTAAATTTGCTTCTAAGACTGAAGAAGCAGCTGCAAAAGCAGAAAAGGAAGTTGCCCAATCAGTTGGAAAAATTGGCTCTGAAGACAGTGCCAAGGGTGAAATGTCTCAAAAGCCTTCAAAAAGCAATAGCAATCGTGAAACACTCGAAAAAAATAAGGAGCATCATGACGGAAAGCGTACAGAAGAAATGCAAAAATTACAGGAAGCAGGATGCACAACATGTACGCAAGAAGCATCGTTTAAAAAAATAGTTGAGAAACCTGATGGTAAAGGAGGGACAAAGGAAGTTGCAATAAGATCCCGTCCTGATATTCTCTATATAGAGGATGGTGAATTAAAAATTGTTGAGGTAAAAACGGGGAATGCTGGTCTAACCGAAAACCAAAAGATTTTGGAAAAGGAGTATAAAACAGGAGATGCGCAACCCACAGGAGATGTTGTTTTAAAATTCCTTGAGAAAAACAAAGAAAAGCTAAATAAATATCAACAGGAACTCAGCGATTTTAAGAGAGATTATAAAGGAAGTGCAGAAAAATTTGAGGAAGCATTAGATGATTTTAAGAAAAATTGGCCTAAAGAACAACTGGGCAAGGGTTGGGGGAGACCGATAAAATACGAAGTTATTCGTCATCCGAGCCGTTTAACAGAGCTTCTTGCACAAGGAAAGTGATTCATGATGCAAACTAAAGATGTCACAGAGATTTTAAAAAGACTGGGCTGGGAGCCTTATCGTGATAACGTGGGGGATACTTTTGCGCATTATCATCTTCCCGATCGCATTGTCGGTATTGGCTATGGTGTAAAAAATTATGGAGAGAGTGGCAAAGAGTTTTTGCTTTCGGCTGATCTCACCACCGCTGCTTATTGTCTTGCTCGGGAATATTCTAGAGGTGAAAAATCACAGCGTAAATATGGAGATGTGCTGTTTTACGCGAAGGAGGATTTTAATGTTAAAGCTCCGGATCTTTCCGAAAGCCATATCACAACCGCTTTAAACAAAGTGATTGCATGGGCGCAAGCACAGGATATTGAAAAAGAGTTGTGCGAGGAAGCTACTAATCATTCTGCCGTTGCACAAGCATTACTTGGTGATATGGAGGCTTTAAGGAGTGATAGATCTACCCCAAAACTATCTGTGCCAGAATTTGCAGATTATAAAACAATGACATCGGATGATCGCCTGCTTTTTTTTGCACAGGCCTATAAAAATGGGGAATTAGACGATATTCTAACGCGCAAGAAGCCAAAACAGCGCTCGATAAGTCTCACAGCAGCAATGCGCGTTCTTAAAACACAAGGGTGGTTTTCAACGGAACCTGGAAAAATGTGGTTGATTTTGCCCGACCGCTTTATTCAATTTGATTTTGGTTTTATACGTCTTCATGATAATTACAATGTCCGTATTGAAGCTGAAATATCTAATGAAATGATTTCTGTCGCTTGCAATTGTATTCACTATAGTAAGGAATATTGGTGTGTTTCTCCTAAAAATATTTATAATTCTTTTAATACGATTGGGGGGGGGGTTTTTAGTGGTTTTGGTAAAGGCATTGATATTTGTGTAGAGACATTAGATGAGCAAGAGCTTATCAAAATCTCTGAGCGGATAATACAGTGGGCACGTGCCCAAGATTTACAAGCATCAATAGAAAGCAAAACACGTGTTCAAAAGTATAGCTACAATATACGTATAGTCTGGCATTTGGCTTGTTTAGCATTGACAGGTCAAATTGATGTTCTGAAATCTTATCAAAATTTTTTAGAAGCCGGTAAGATTTCTGAGATTTTGGATGACCGTGAAGTAGAGAGATATATTAACCATGCCGTTCAATTTGCTGAAGAATATCTGAAAATCCTTAATGAGCGAAAAGCTATAGATGATCGTCTTAGTTTACAAGATTTGTCTTTTCTTAATACAGTTTCTGAAGACTTAAAAAGGATGGACTGGACAGTCTATCGTGATAAAAATTACAATTGCAATGCTTATTTTATAACGAAAGATCGTATCATTAATATAGTGTACGACCTTGATAAAAAAGGAGAGACACCATTTGTTACCTTCAAGGTTTCTCTTTCAACACTTGGTTTTTCTACAGCTTATCGATCTATTTTCATCAATACTCCCCAATATACCGTTCTTAAAGAATCAGAAGAAGTTTATGCAGTTTCTAGTACTGAATTGGATGAAGGCAAGCTGAAACAGATCAGTGCGGATATTTTGTGCTGGGCTGATCGACAAAATGTGAATCAAATCATCTATGATTATGCGGCTTTGTCCCCAGACAGTGAATATGATTTTGCGAAGTTGCACCTTATTGCACTTATTCTTATTGGGGATGTTGAAAAACTCAAATTTTATAAGGAAAGTTTGAAGGATAAAAACTTTTCAGCTTTGATAAGGGAAAACATAGCACATATTATTGATAACGTCCTTGCTCTTGCACGCCGTTATCGGACTGGTTTTCCTAAAAACGCTCCGATTTTAAGCTTGGATCCGCAAACAGCATCTGTTGCTTCTAAAACAACTTCTGTTGAAGTGGCAGAGGAAGTGGATGAAGCGGATGACAATGATGATCGTCTCACCATGGAAAGTGCTCATGCACTTTTAAAAAGCTTAGGCTGGTCAACCGAGAAAATCAATGAGAATGACCATATGGCAAGCTATCAATTGGCTGATCGTGAAGTAGATATTCTTTATAACGACGAAATTGCCAAAGACTACCCGCAATTTGATAGCGCCTTTATGATTAGCACGGGCATTCTTTCCACCGCTTGTAAATTCATTGATCCTACCTACACGGAAGATATTCCAGATATACAGCTTAATTTTGAAGCCAAGGGATTGGAAATCTTTGAACCAGAAGTCACTGCGGATCGCTTAAAGCAAGCACTTGATGATGCGCTAGAATGGTCAGTCAAAGACATTGACCTTTCTAAAAGACTTCGCTCTGATTATGGCACTGCTCCTTGGCAACGGGATGCAACGTCTAAAGCAGATGATACGGATTATGCTTTGCTTCATCTTGGCGCTCTTGCCTTATTGGGCAATATTGAGACCTTACAATCTTATCAGCAAAGCTTTACGGCAGGTGATCACCTAGGCTTTGACGAGAGCATCAACAAAACCCACCTTGAACGTGCATTAGCTTTAGCCAAAGAAGTAGCAAAGGTGAAGCAAGTGAGCTACGCTTTGATTGAACGGGTGGCAGAAAAGTTTGATGATCAACAAGAGGTTATCAGCAAGGAGCAATCCCGCTCGTGGAAAGAGAAAATAGTCAATTTTATCGGAAAAAAAGACAAGAAATAGCACCTAAAAAATATCAAAAAGATTTCAAAAAATTTAGAAAATAAGGCGCGGTCCAAAGCCTTGATCATAGTTGAGAAACTCAACAGTGGTATGGCTCTGATCATGGTTTTGGTGCAAGATTTTAAGGAAACAACCTATAAAAAAAGATCTATAAAATTATTCCATAGATGATCAAAATCTCTTTTAATGGATTATTGTCTATTTTATCGGTTATGTCTGTTTATTTAACAGACGAATCTTATGATTTTAGTGAATGATTAAAATGTGCTTTATGAAAAGCATATGATCCTTTAAAGCCTTTCAAAAGATAGTTTGTAACTCATAAGAAATG
>NZ_JBHIQZ010000056.1:0-4445 GCF_042196865.1 Bartonella sp. AC130YNZD | reverse complement strand
GCTGCTTCATCTGTCGTGTTTGGTGCATCAAGCACCACAATAGCACGTAGACGCTCGGCAATGCCAATCAGTTCTGCTGCTACAGGATTAGAGGTTGCACTGATTTCGGCTTTGGCTGTCGCTCCAGTGCCATCCCCTTCAATCGTCACATTTGGGGCGGTGTGATAATCAAAGCCACCGTTCTTAATGACAACAGAAGTTACTTTTCCATCTTTCAGGATTGCTTCTGCTTCTGCACCGCCGGCAATTTTAACTGTTGCTTGAGTGTAACCGCTTCCTTGGTTCGTCACATCAATCTTGCTAAGACTGATAGGGCGTTTGTGCGTAAAGCCTGGAGCAATCAGAATACGTGGTGTTTGTCCTACAATGGATTGTGCTCCAATGAAAGCATGAACGCCTTCATAAGCACCATTTGCGTTCACACCGCCTAGAACATTGGTGAGTGTTGCATTTTCGTTGTCACCTTCTTGCACGCGTACGACAACGACAATAGCCCCCACTTGCTTGAAAATAAGATCAAGGGCATTGGGTAAAGTGCCGCGTCGTTTACCTGTTGTATCCAGTTTTGCGGTTTGTGAAAGAGAGCCCGTTACCAAAACGGGTGTGTTGAGGGGAAATGCTTGTTCATCGGCATCGGGTGCTGTGCCAACAATTCCGATAACTGCCGATTGAACCGCGCGAAGAGGGCGGGTGCCGTCGTCAACTTCAACGACTTCAACACCGTGTAAAAAACCTGTTGCCATACTTTATGCTCCTTTGAAATATTGGCGAATGAAATGAATGGAAAAAATGAGGGTTGGATTTGAAATCGCACCCTTTAAAACAGCAAATCATAAGGATTTTGGTTCACTCGCATTTCAAATGCGAGTGAATAGTAAAGGGTAGCATTTCAAATGCGATCCTTTGAAAACAACAATATGTGAAATAATTTTTTAAAAGCATATTGACACTAATAAACCCTCATGTTATTCGAATCACAAGTGCTAGAAACACTAAACCATTAGCGGATAGGTCACGTAAGATCTCTCCCATGCATTTAAAATACTGATTGTCTTTTATGCTATTATTGGCATATAACGATTTTGTCGGGTGTAGCTATGCTATACAATACCTTCTCACGAGGGGAAGACATAGCGACGGACTAATGGCCGTGTTTCTAACGCCCGGCACCCTTGGGGGTGTCAATAGAGACATTAAAACCATTAGGAGTTCATCATGAACAATTTAGTGACAATCAACAATGATGGCATCGTTGTCACAACCTCTTTAAAAATTGCTGAGGGTGTGGGGAATACGCATAAAACAGTTATACAGTTAGTACGCAATAATCGTAAGGATTTTGAAGAGTTTGGTTCACTTGGATTTGAAATCCAAGTGAGTAAAAGAGACGGTAAAGGTGGTCAAAAGAGAGAAGTTGCTATTCTCAACGAACCACAAGCCACTCTACTCATGACCTATATGCGTAACAATGATACGGTGCGTGCGTTTAAAAAAGCACTCGTTAAAGCTTTCTATGATTTAAAAAACCAATTAATTGATAATGACCGTGATACACGCTTTGATTTTCCAAGCAACTGGGACGAAATGGGACCTACTGAAAAAGCTGTTTATATTTATGGACCGCTTCACATGCATCTTGTTAAAGCCTTTACATTAGCAGAAGAGAGCAAACATTATAAAACGCTTGTTGAAGAAGCCAAGCGAGTTTTAGTAAGCCCTGTTGCAAAAGTAGCTTAAGTTAAAAACATGATTTTATCTCCTCGCCTTGAGGCGGGGAGGTAGTTAATGCCGTAAAATATCTTTACATAATATATATTGTACGTATAATACGTATTATACATTAAAGATAGGATGTGCATATGAAAAAATATAGTTTTACAGATATAAATCGCGGGGCAGGCGATATTTTAGACGAGGCTATGTCTACACCTGTCGCTTTGACAAAACGAGGGCGTGAAAAAATCATTATGCTTCCTGTTGATTTATATAATGAATTAGTAAAATCTCGTTCTGGTGCACAATCTTTTGTTTATGCAGATGCACCGCAAAATATATTAGATGATTTAAATCGTGGTTTAGATGACATTTTGAATAGTGATGAACATGTTTAAAGCGGGGGATGTTGTTCGATATTATTATTTATCCAGTATTCCATAAAACATTATCCCTTGAGAGTGAGGAAGAGATCAAACAGCGTGAAGTGTTGGAACTTTGCTAACATTTGTTTCACGTTCAGCATGCCAAGCATCATAATTAGCTTGCATACGTAACCATATAGCAGCTCCATCACCAAACATTTTGCCAAGACAAGCCGAAAGAGAAGGAGATATAGGCTTTTCGGCATTTAGAATATCATAGAGATGTTGGCGTGATATACCAAGCATCTGCGCAATTTCTGATTTTGTTTTGCCTGTTTCAGGAATAATTTCTGCTAAAACTTCTCCTGGATGAGTAGGACAACGGTTTTTATCTCTTTGTGCAGGAATGTCATTCATAACTGTATCCTTAGTGATATTGTTCAAGATCAACACGGTAAGCATTACATGAGTCAAATTCAAAGGTAATACACCATGGTCCGTTAACGTGGACAGTGTAACGAGTGGGTGAATATCCAATCAAAGAATGAAAGTTGAATCCTGGAAGATTCATATCTTCTGGTCTTTCAGAAATATCTAAACGATCAAGACGAACCATGATACGTTTTACAAGTTTCTTATCAATCTTGGATGAATTTCCCGTTTTGAATAATTCTGCCAATGTTTTGCTTTTAAACGTTTTAATCATTCTTTTATATAGCGTAAAATACTGTTAATGTCAACAAATAGCTTACATTATAAGTGCTAAAATGGAAAAAACAGTAACATCCCATTAGAACCCCTTATCGTCTAGACTTGTTTTTCTTTTCTCCAACTCATGCGTAAAGAGAAGCACAAACTCATGGAGGGAATAAACTTGCACGTCAACATCAAGGATTTTACAACCACACCAATAACTGTCTGATCAAATATTGCTAAAAATTCAGATCTCTTACCATCCTTAATAAAGTGAATACAAAGTTTAAATTCTATTGTCATTTTGCTCTCCAAATCAATGGAGAAAACATAACAACAAGAGCTCCCTTTCATAAGTTTGACACTGTCAGTCAAAAAAAACCTTTTAAAGGGCTTTGAAAGATCAATAAAAAGGCTTTGAAAATCATATAAAGCCTTTAAAAACTTATACAAAAACCTTTAATTTAACTGCGCCATCTCCACCCCGTCCAGCACCACTTACTGTTCCATCCTCGCCATCTCGATACCCGCCGCCACCGCCACCGCCTTTGCCTAATTCAGCGCCGTTTCCTCCATTGCCACCATACTGGCTTTTTCCACCATTCCCTCCATTATTAGGTACACGACCATCACCTCCACTACCACCTCCACCTGCACCACCATAGCTACTATCCCCCCCATTGCCACCACGACCATTATTGGTACCACCGCCACCGCCTCCTCCTCCATGCCATGCATGGCTTTTTCCTGAAAAACCACTCTCGTTGTTGGAAATATAGCCACTACCACCTGAAACGCCACCGCCACTATTTCCACCAATATAACCGTTATTCCCCTTACCACCTCGTGCTGTAAGAATAGAACCAACTAGTGTATTACCACCATTCCCACCATTTCCATATCCGCCTTTTCCAATAGTCACTACATCATTATTCTGTAATTGGCGTTTTTGAATTTTTAGAGTAACACATTCACCGCCACCACCACCTCCACGTTGACCACCGCTACCGCCAGCTCCCCAAGCCGTAATTTCAATTTCCGTATCATCTGAGACACCGTCAGGCCAGGGAATATTGCCACTCTGCAGCATGGTAATTTCAACGTATTCTTCTTTACGTTTTTTGATTAAAGAATCTAATAAAGCATCTACTTGCGCTTTCGTATAAACAAGATCTCCATCGACTTTTAAAGGTCCTTTCAATGTGCTTCCCGTTGTGCTTAAACTTGTGATGACTTCATTATTATGGGTGAGGCTAAACGGAGAATTTCCTAATAGCTCTAAGCCACCACTCATGCTAACTTTGCTGGTAAATTTATTGTAACCTTGCCATTCATTTGGGCTTGTGAGGCGTCCATAGCTTGTCAGATCTTGATTGATCTTAGCTCTAAAATCATCAAGCCCCACGATATCTTCCGTTTTATGTTGGTGTGCGCCTAACAGTGAGACAGCACTCCCAAAGGTAAAGTTATTGTTGCTTGATTTATAGAGAACATAATTGTTGGCAGCATCTTTTGCGCCTTCGATATCGCTTAAATCAGCAAATGAGAAAGTTTTATCCGCTGCCATCTTGCCATTGAGAGCGCTTTCTAGATTTGTGATTTCGCTTATGGTATGCGTGTGGTGTAAAGGCGCCTTTTCGTCTATCTTTTCCTCAACAGCTAAAAGAGCTTGGT
>NZ_JBHIQZ010000055.1:0-4543 GCF_042196865.1 Bartonella sp. AC130YNZD | reverse complement strand
CACTGACACGGTCTATTAAAAGGGATTTTGCTAATCTTTATAATGATCAATCTCTTTTTAGATGTTTTCATAACAAGAAATAAATCGCAATTATCCTATTTATCAACTAGTTGTATAACATCATCTAAGGTATAAGTTTTCATGAATCTTCCCCTGCATACTCTTTAATTCTTTTGCAGAGAAATTCATAAAAATTACTTGCGTAATATTCGGAATCTTCAGATGTATACTTGAGATAGAGTGGGCATTCACCATCCCGAAACTGCGTATAATCAAAATAAAAGGTTTCACCAAAATCAGTTGTGCAGATAACAAGTTGTTTGGGGGACGTAAAGCCATCTCTTCTATCGAGCAAATTTCGGTAAACAATATCACCAGCAGGAATACCTGCACAGATTTCATAAATACTGAATATTTCTTCACCTCCAATTTCTCCTCCTCCATAATTTTTTAAAAAATTCTTATAGGAAGAGGTAAATTGTAAACCAAGAGTGTTCTCAGCTGTTTTAATCCGTACATCATCAGGGGCATTATCTTGAGTACCAAAATTAATAACATGACTATGCATATCAACATATTGTGCAACATCTGATAAAGTATAACTTTTCATAAATTTTTCTCCATAAGTCACAGCGTGTTTTTACTCATAATGAGTGTTCCTAATGATCAATCTTTTTCTACTATAGCCAATGGAATTGAGATGAGATTGATAAAATCATAAGAGATATGTTCTTGACGGAGCTCTTTTCTCATCTGTCTCTGTACAATCATCTCGCATTTACAATATATGATGGAATTAAAGGAGGTGATCATTAAAGTTTAGAGAGCGCCTTTTAGGGATATTATTTCAATATTTGCAATAATTACTCTTTCTTTTTTCCTACTTAGGAATTTTTTTTGAAATCCAACAAATAACTTTTCTGATAAAATTTGTCTTTGGATTCATAGGAGCAACCAAACTCCTGCCTTGATAAAATGAGTAGAGAACCTCAACGAGAGGACTATCTTGTTCTTGTGTCACAGGATGTAACATAATAGGTCTAAAATCGACTCCAATAGGTGCTCTTCCTGATACCATTCTTTCCACATTTGTACCCGTTACTATCTGTCCTTCTTCTTTCCAAGAAGAAACTGTTTCGGGCTCAAACAGTTCATCTTCCTGATAAACTTTTTGACTTTTAAATTCCACCGGCTCAGCTGCCCCCATACTTTTTTTCTTTATCCATTTCATGATTCATAATCCCCTCGATTTTTTCAAAATAATCAATTTATTCTTTGTTCTAAATAGACTTAAATAAACTCTCCTTCCAAGAGCGAGGTTATTCCTCGCTAGAAAGCTCTGAGTGATCATCAAAATCTTTTGCCACCCGTTCAATCAAAGCGTAACTCAGCTGTTTAGCTTTTGCTACTTCTTGCGCTAAAGCTATTGCCCGTTCAAGGTGGATTTTGTTGATGCTGTCGTCAAAACCTAGGTGATCACCTGCCGTAAAGCTTTTCTGATAAGATTGTAAGGTCTCAACATCACCCAATAAAGCAAGAGCGCCAAGATGAAGTAAAGCATAGTCCGTATCGTTTGCTTTAGACGTGGCGCCTTTTTCCCAAGGAGCAGTGCCATAATCAGAGCGAAGTCTTTTAGAAAGGTCAATGTCTGTTACCGCCCATTCTAAAGCATCATCAAGCGCCTGTGTTAAACGATCCGTAGTGACTTCTGGTTCAAAGATTTCTAATCCCTTGGCTTCAAAATTAAGCTGTATATCTGGAATATCTTCCGTGTAGGTAGGATCAATGAATTTACAAGCGGTGGAAAGAATGCCCGTGCTAATCATAAAGGCGCTATCAAATTGCGGGTAGTCTTTGGCAATTTCGTCGTTATAAAGAATATCTACTTCACGATCAGCCAATTGATAGCTTGCCATATGGTCATTCTCATTGATTTTCTCGGTTGACCAGCCTAAGCTTTTTAAAAGTGCATGAGCACTTTCCATGGTGAGACGATCATCATTGTCATCCACTTCATCCACTTCCTCTGCCACTTCAACAGAAGTTGTTTTAGAAGCAACAGATGCTATTTGCGGATCCAAGCTCAAAATCGGTGCATTTTTCGGAAAACCTGCTCGATAACCCCGTGCAAGAGTGAGGAGATTATCAATTCTATATTTTGAGATTTCTTCCACAAAACCTAAAGGATTTCCCTTTCTAAAATTCTCCTTATAAGATTTGAGCTTTTCAACATCCCCAATCAAAACAAGCGCAATAAGGTGACGCGCTACAAGATCAAGTTCACTGTCTGGGGAAAAAGCCGCATAATCATAAATGATTTGATTGACATTTTGCCGATCTGCCCATTCAAGTATATCTGTACAAATCTCCTTTAGCTTGCCTCTATCCAATTCAGTACTAGAAACTGTATAAACTTCTTCTGCTTCTTTGAGGGCTATATATTGAGGCATATTATAGAAAATCTCTTTATGAGCAGAGGAAAAGCCAAGTGTTGAAAGTGAAGCCTTAAATACAACAATCGGCTCTTCTTCATCACTTTGAAGGTTATACATTATATTGATGATACGGTCTTTACTTACAAAATAAGCATTGCGATCATAGTTCTTATCTCGATAAACTGTCCACCCCATCCTTTTTAAGTCTTCAGAAACTGTATTAAGAAAAGACAAATCTTGCAAACTAAGACGATCATCTATGGCTTTTCGCTCATTAAAGATTTTCAGATGTCTTTCAGCAAATTCAACAGCGTGATTAACATACCCCTCCAGTTCTTCATCAAGATTTTGCAAATGCTCAGGAATCTTATCCTCTGCGATAGAATCTTGATAGGATTTTAGGACATCAATTTGACCTGTCAATGCTAAACAAGCCAAATGCCAAATCACAGCTGGATAATAGCTATATTTTTGGATAAGCGTTTTGCTTTCTATTGATGCTTGTAAATCTTGGGCACGTGCCCACTGTATCACCCGCTCAGAGATTTTTGTCAACTCTTGCTCATTCAATATCTCTACACAAATATCAATTCCTTTATCAACCCCACGAAAATTCTCTCCTCCAATTGTATTAAAAGATCGATAAATATCCGTAGGTCGTACAAGATTACGTTGTCCACAAAAATGAATATACAAGCAAGCCAAAGAAATCTCTTCATTAGATATTTCAGCTTCGAGATGAATATTGTACTGATCATAGAGATGTACAAAGCCAAAATCTAACTTAATAAAACGATCCGGCAAAACCAACCACATTTTCCCAAGCTCTGTGGCAAACCACCCTTGAATTTTAAAAATGCGAGTTGCTGCTGTAAGACTCATCGACCACTGTTTAGGTTTTTTACACGCTAAAGTGTCATCTAACTCCCCGTTTTTATAAGCTTGCGCAAAAAGAATGAGGCGCTCAATCCACCCTATTGTTTTGTAATCTGCAAATTCTGGTACATGTAATTGGGGTGTAAACTTAGAACTTTTTAAAGCCTCAATATCACCAAGTAATGCTTCTGCAACAGCAGAATGATTAGCAGCTTCTTCATGTAATTTTTTTTCAATATCTTGTGCTTGCGCCCAAGCAATAACCCTATTTAAAAATTCCTTAACATGGCTTTCTGAGAGATCTAAAGCTGTAACATCGAAATCCTCTTTCGCAGAAAATAGCGTATCTTCATACTTATCCTGTGATACTTCACCACTAGCATATTCCCAAGCAAGGCAATAAGCAGCAGTGGTAAGATTAGCCGATAGCCGAAACTTTCCCCCATCCTCTCCATAATCTACAACATCATAACTAATGCCTACAATGCGATCGGGAAGATGATAATGCGCAAACATACTACCATCTTCAGCACGATAAGGTTCCCAGCCAAGCGTTTTTAAAATCTCTGTCACGTCTTTAGTTCGCATAACACTTCACTTTCATTCAAAAAGTCCTGGATAATGAAAAGTGTAAAAGTCCATTTTGTCTAACTTATTATTCAATTGTTCTTTAATCCATTTTCTATTCTCATTTTCCAATTCTTTCTTACTTCCTTTAAAATCTTTGAAATCTTTTTGATATTTCTCTAAGAACTCTTTGTTCTCTTTAAAAAATTCTATAAGTTTTCCTTTTGTGGGCTCTGCATTTCCTTCTTTATATGCTTCTTTCAAAATCTTTTGGTTTCCACTTAAACCAGCTTTTCCCGTTTTTACATCACCAACAAACAGTTTACCATCCTTTATACCAACAATATCCGCACGAGATCTTACTACCCCCTTATCCGTCTTAGTTTTGAATACTATTTCTGTTTTACATATTCTACATCCTTCATCCCTGAATTCTTGTTTTTTTTCATCGCGCTTTTTGTCATGATGCTTCCTGACTTGTTCAAGTATGTTACCCTTTCCATCATTATTGTTTTGTGGTTCTTTATTGTTTCCGTTTTTTTTCTTATTTTTACTTTCTTTCTGAGAATCTTTATTTTTTTCTTCTTGTGAGTTTTGATTTGTTTTTTCGCTATCTTCTGCAGAATTTTTCGATGCAAACCAATAGGTAAGGAAATCAGCTATAG
>NZ_JBHIQZ010000054.1:0-4676 GCF_042196865.1 Bartonella sp. AC130YNZD | reverse complement strand
TTAGTGGTCTTGTCAATGATGCTGTTAACGAGTCGAAATCCTATACGGATATGAAGTTTGAGACATTGAATTATGCTGTTGAGGATGTTCGAAAAGAGGCAAGACAAGCAGCAGCTGTTGGTTTAGCGGTAGCTGGTTTACGCTATAGTGATATTCCTGGAAAATTAACAATCGCATTTGGTAGTGGTTTATGGCGTAGTCAATCTGCTTTTGCTTTTGGTGCAGGTTATACTTCAGAGAACGGTGATATTGGTTCCAACTTGTCAATTACCACTTCTGGAGGTCACTGGGGTATAAGTGCAGGGGTTAATGTGATACTCAACTAATAAACGACTAAATCCATAAAATTGATTTGCCTTTTTCTTATTTAAGAAAAGGGCAATTTTTTTACCTTTTCCAGAGCCTTCTAAAACTATTCTAAATGTACAAAACTTTCGTAATTATATAAAATCCGAATATAAAAAGCTTATTACAACTTTTGTTGAGAATAAAAGAGCTTAGTGGTAAAGATTCAAAAAATTGATTGCTATTTTTCTTTGATAATTAGGTAATAATCTTATTGCTCTATCCTATTATTTTGATTTATTAAAATGCTTCAAGCAATGTAAATACGAATATACCCTTTATTAAAAGAAGACAGTTTTAGCTTTTATTTTCTTATAGAAACGTATGATTTATGTTGATATCGTTATAATTTTTCATTGAAATTCTTGTTTTTTAAATGACAAATTATCTTAAGAATAGAATAGTTCAAAATATTATGTTTTTTTAATCAATTTTTTTGTAGCTTCATAGTAAAAATTTAATTTCTCCAAAGAGTCTTAACCTGATTACGAGTATAAAAAGCAAATGGGGGTGGAAGTATCTCTTTAGGTTCCTATTCTAACGTGATGGTTGATGGGGGTGTTGCTATCGGGAACAACTCTGTGTCCGGTAGGGCTTACGAGCGTTTTTTTGATATACGTTTCTTCTGCAGGGATCGGCTAAAGCACTGAATTTCAATGGAAAAGTACGGATGATGTAGTGAGTATTGGTGTTCCTAGTAAGAATATAATGCAACAAATTATAGGCGTAGCAGCTGGTAGCAAACCTACCGATGCAGTGAACCTTAGACAGTTGCAGGATTTAGAAGAAGTTGTAAGAAAAAAGGGTGGAAACTGTCTATTGCTGGTGAGGAAGCTAAAGATATGGGTGCTAGATAGTACAATAAATTTTTCATCTGGAGTAAGTAACTTCAGGGTTAAAAGAGATAAGGACGATGAAAATAAGCTCATATTGAGTTTGGCTAATGATATAGCATTGAAAAGCATAACGTTAGGAGAAAAAACGAAAGTAGATGCAACAGGCTTAGTAATTACTGATGTCCCGCAAATAACCACCGGTAGTATTAATGCGGCAAGTAAACAAGTAACAAATGTTGCAGAAGGAACTAGCAATACTGATGCAGTGAATTTTTCACAACTGAAGGGAATAAAAGAACAAGTAGCAGTGAGTATTTGTGTAAAATAGGATACAGCAACGAGACACATTACCATTAGTAAGGATATAGATGGGGCATTTTAGTAAAAAGCTTTCATAAATCCTCTAATGAAATAAAAAAATCTTATTCACGAAAAATAAACTGATGCCTAAGCGGATGATCAATAGGCACAACAAAAATTATACCTCTTTCAAAGAGATCAAAGCTAAAAACGACGACAACCTTTGATAGAAAAACGAAATCTATTCTAATATTAAGTATTTTTTTACCTTCCTCAAATTGACTTTCACAAACCTGCCCCTAATTACCCTCTGAAGGTGCCGCAGAAACGACAGCTTACGTCTTAATTTTATTTATATCCTAAAAACACACGCTGTAAGAGCGCGGACATGCAAGGGAAATAAGAAAGCTTTAGGGCTCTAGATCATACCTTTTTTATGTTTTTACTATTATTATGAAGGGGTATTATGAAAAAATTATACACTACACAAAATCTGCGTGATTTGAGTTTTTTCGCTCACATCGTCGATCATCATTGTTTAAAGTAGCGTCGTTAGGAACTGCGGTTGCCTTGTTTTTATCGAATGCTGCTCCTGTTTTTTCAGCAAATATCGATTTAACAAAAGCATCTCTCGAAAATGTGAAGAATGCCGCTGTAGTTTATCCGCAAAGCATCATCTCTGCGTATGATAATTATAACAGTGGTATGGATGGTTATAATTCTGTAAAATGTTTTAACAGCCGACGGAAAATTTGCATGGGAAGATGCGCAAAACATCTTTACAGCGAATGGCACGCTCGTTTCTGATTCAAAAAGGGATAAGAGGGCTAAAAAAGCTGTTGTTTTAGATCCAGAGAAATATACGGCAAAAGAGAAAAGTTTTACTATAAACTCTATGGCTTGCGCTTCAGGGCTAAACGGTATTGCGATAGGTTCCGTATATGATAATCAAGATAGCATTGAGGAATATACATTCGCGAATGGTTACTCCTCAAAAGTGAGGGCTGATGGTAATGGAGCTATTGTTATAGATAAGAATGCTGAAACGCGTGCGTATGGCAATGTTGTTCTTGGGGACGGTTCTGTGACTACATCACTTGCTGGTGCTAGTGGTTACAGTCCTATCGAGCTAAGCGAAAAAAATAAAAACAGTGAGGTATGGAAAAATACTGCGCATGCAGCGACTATTGGTGATTATAAAATAAGGTAACACGCCAGCTTGAAGGAGTGGCAGCTGGGGAAGAACCTGATAATGCAGTGAATTTTGCGCAGCTACAAGAGATAAAAAATCAAATAGCAGCAAATAGTCTTGTTAAGCAAGATGGTGGAAAAGCAGGTCGTATCACCATTGGTATAGAAACAGGTGGTTCTGAAATCAATGTTGCAAACAAATCAGGTGATGCTCGTGCAATTTCCGGTGTGAAAGAAGCAGTTAAGGATGATGAAGCCGTTAATAAAAAACAACTTGATGGTGAAATTGCAGATATCACGGACAGTATTAAGGTCATTAAAGAAGCAAATAGCTTTGCAGTTCTCTATGATAAAGATGCAGATGGCACCATTAATTATAAGTGTGACAACGGGGGGACAGAAATTAATGTCGCAAACAAATCGGGTGATGCTCGTACAATTTCTGATGTAAAAGCTGCAGAGCGAAATGATGAATCTGTTAACAAAGCCCAGCTTGATAAAAGTATAGAGAAGATTTCTAATGATATTAATCTTACAAGTGCTGCTGCAGTTCTTTATGATAAAGAAAACGGTACCGTTAATTATGGTAGCGTAACTTTAGGTGGGATGGATAACCAAGCCCATGTTGCTCTTCATAATGTTAAAGATGGCATAATTGCGCAAGTATCGCATGATGCAATCAATGGGAACCAAATTAATGAAATATCTGGAGATATAGCAAATTATTTTTGTGGTGGCGCTGGCTATAATAATGGAGAATGGACTGCTCCTACTTTCAAGATAACACAATTCAAGGCTGACGGGAGTTCTGCTAAAAAGAAGGATTATCATAACGTTGCCAGTGCTTTTGACGGCGTAAGTGAGAGTATGTTCTAAGATAAACGACCGCATTCAAAATGTTGAAAACACTGTCTCGTCCAATGGTTTAAATTGGAATGAGCAGAAAAAAGCTTATGATGCTAGCCTTGATAGTCAACCAAGTAAGATTATCAATGTAGAAGATGGTAAAATTGCAGAAGGTTCGAAAGAAGCTGTTAATGGTGGTCAACTGCATGATTACACTGAGCAGCAGATGAAGGTCGTTCTTGATCAATCAAAGCATTACACAGATCAACGGGTGAATAATATCGTTATCGATGCTATTGATGATGCCGTTGATCGGGCTCACCAATATACCGATATGAAGTTTAATATTTTAAGTTATGACATTAGAGCGTACGCAAAGAATCAAGACAAACAGCGGCTGTTGGTTTGGCAGTATCGAATTTAAGTTATTTGATATCCTTTGGTCTTTAAGTGTCTGTTTTGGTAGCGGCGCATGGCGTGGACAATCCGCATTTGCTCTTGGAGCTGGTTATACATCTGAAAATGGAAAAATCCGCTCTAATCTTTCTGCCACGAGTGCTAGTGGTCATTGGGGAATAGGTGGTGCAATCACTCTGAAAATAAAATAATACGAACAATAAAATATGCTTTTATTGCAAAAAGGTCACAGTAGAATCCATATTGCTAAAAAGTTATATTTTTATGTTGCTATTTTCTTGAACAGTCTATAGTCATGCAGGAATGTATATTAATAAGACTCATTTTGATAAATAACTTTCAAAGGGGGGATAAGTAGTGCGTAAAGATAAAAGATACATCAAAGGATCACACATATATCATTACATGATATTTTAAGAAGAGAAATCCTAACTAAAAAAACAATTATCCAAAGCAAGTCAGATCTCGGACATACTACAATCTCTTTTTACTTTACTTGTTATTAATAAAAAAATGCTTTCTAATAAAACCAAAGTTTATAAGTAAGAAAACACACTAAAACCTTTTCAAAGCATTTATAGCAATAACTACCAAGTAAAAAGTAATATTAAATATGGAAGACCTCTTTTTTAGTTAGCAAAAAAAAGCACATTAAAACCATTAAACTCTAAATGTATTATCTTTATGTCCACAAAACATAAACCAACATTTAGATCTCAATACAGAAAGCACAAACAAAAC
>NZ_JBHIQZ010000053.1:0-4711 GCF_042196865.1 Bartonella sp. AC130YNZD | reverse complement strand
AAAACCACGGATAGGCTTGGGATTGTTTATACGCCCGTTGAGGTTGTTGATTTTATCATTCATTCTGTTGATGATGTGTTGCGTAATGAGTTTGGAAAAAGCTTGGGGTCACGGGGTGTCTCCATTCTCGACCCTTTCACTGGAACTGGGACCTTTATCACACGGCTGTTACAATCCAATCTCATCAAACCAGAGGATATGGAATATAAGTTCCGTCATGATATCCATGCCAACGAGATTGTTTTGCTAGCCTATTACATAGCAGCGATTAACATTGAATCGACGTATCATAGTATCATGAAAGGTGAGTATATCCCTTTCAAGCATATTGGTTTGACCGATACGTTTCGGATGCTTGAAGAAAAGAACCTTCTGCAAAAATTATTCAAAGAAAACAGTGAATATTTAGAGCATCAAAAGAAACTGGATATCCAAGTTATCTTTGGTAACCCTCCTTATTCAACAGGTCAAAAAAGCGAAAATGATAATGCAAAGAATACACCCTATCCGATATTAAATGACCGCATTCGTGAGACTTATATAGCTCAATCGAAAGCAACTAGTACGCAAAAGTTATATGATAGTTATATTCGTGCCATTCGCTGGGCGAGTGACCGTATTGGTAATGCTGGAGTAATCGGCTTTGTTTCTGGTTCTAGTTATGTAGAAAAGCCAACAATGGATGGTTTACGAAAATCTTTAGCCAAAGAGTTTACGAGTATTTATGTGCTTAATTTACGGGGGGATATCCGCAAAAATATATTAAGCAATGGAGCTTCTCAAGAAGGAGAGAATATTTTTGGTAGTGGTAGTATGACTGGTATTGCGGTAACGCTATTTATCAAAAATCCCAATGTTTCTGGAGAGTGTAAAATTTACTATCATGATATTGGAGATAATCTTTCCACCGAAAAAAAACTTGGAATGATTCAAGACTTTGGTAGTGTTGGTGGCATTACACGGAGTAAACAAGGTTGGAAAATAATTACACCAGATAAGCATGGTGATTGGATACATCAACGTGATAAAAGTTTCAAAACATTCTTAGCTATGGGTATCAAAAAGGGGTATGATAAAAAACTCTTTGAAACTTATTCTCTTGGTGTTTCAACCAATCGTGATGCTTGGGCGTATAACTCAAGCCGTGAAATTTTAGCAAAGAATATGGGTAATATGATTACCTTTTATAACAGCGAAGTGAAATGTTTTAATGAGATCTATCCACATGCTGACCGTAACACATGTAAAAAGGCTGTAGATAATTTCGTAAATTCAGATAGTAAAAAAATTAGTTGGAGCAGTACTCTTAAAGGAGAATTATTAAGAGGCAAATTTTCAGAATTTGAAGCTACATGCCTTACTCAAAGCCTTTATCGCCCTTTTACAAAACAATGGCTTTATTACAATAGCGTCTTTAATGAAGCAGTCTATCAAATGCCGCGTATATTCCCGATAGGACAAGCGGTAAAAAATAAGGTAATACAAGTTACAGGCGTAGGAGCAAGAAGTGGATTTTCTGTTTTGATGAGTAAGGATTTACCTAACCTTCACGCAATAGATACAGGTCAATGCTTTCCAAGATACTTTTATGAAGATATTACCTCCTTAAAATCTAAAGATAATAACCAGTCACATTTATTTACGAATTCTATAGAAAAAAGCAACAATGCTGATTTACAACAGTGTGATGGCATTACAGATGCGGGATTAGCACATTTTAAAGAGGCTTATCCTAATGAAACCATAACAAAAGATGATTTGTTCTATTATGTTTATGGGATTTTGCATTCGGAAGATTATCGAGCCCGTTATGCTGATAATTTATGTAAAGAATTGCCTCGTATCCCTTGTGTAAAGAGTACTGATGATTTTTGGAAGTTTGTAACAGCAGGGCGTGAATTGGGTCATTTGCACGTAAACTATGAAACTGTAGAGCCGTATCCAGTGACCTTTAAAAAGGGTAATCCAAAATTAACTGATATCTCTAATCTCGAAAAATTCTATTATGTAACTGAAATGAAATTCGCAAAAGCAGGTAAAGAGAAAGGCAAAGCCGAAAAGGATAAATCAACTGTTATTTATAATAGCAATATCATCATGACAGATATCCCTCTTGAAGCTTATGAGTATATCGTCAATGGCAAGCCTGCTCTTGAATGGGTTATGGGGCGTCAATGTGTAAAGACAGATAAAAAGAGTGGCATTGTGAATGATGCTAATCGCTATGCTGTTGAAACCGTTGGAAACCCTGCCTACCCTCTAGAATTGTTTCAAAGGGTTATTACCGTAAGTTTAGAAACAATGAAAATCGTAAAAAAACTACCAAAATTGGAAATAAGAGAAACTGAATAATTTATAAAGCATGCTCACATAATGGGTATGCTAAACGCATAAGGGGTATAGAGCTTATAACCATAATCTATACCTCTTTTGTGAAGTTAATTAGATACAATCTCTAAAAGGAGTGTTTATATGCGTTATTCTAAAAAGAAATCCCATCTTAAAGTGAATAGGCTTCTTTTCCATTGCCTTTAAGAGGTTATATCGTAATCTAAAATGAGTGCTTTATTGTTTTCAAAAGCTTTGTTTAAAGAGAGTTATGTATATTCATTTTGTTTATAGGTTTTGAAGGTGTAAAAACCGTCAAAACCCCTTCAAAACGTATATTATTAGTTGAATTTATAGGTTATATTATCAATATGAGTTGTTTTTTTAAGGTCTATAAAATATTAACCTATTGAAATATAATGTTTTTACTTTTTATCGTTTTTTTACATAATAGCAGCAACCCTCAAAACTCAAAATCCCTTCAAAACTCATAACCTAATGATCTTGATAGCATCTCTTATGAGTTACAAGCTACCTTTTGAAAGGCTTTACAGGATCATATGATTTTCATAAAGCACGTTGTAATCAATTCTCTAAAATCATAAGGTTATCATTCAAAAGAACTGATAAAAATTCATAAAAGGGATTTTGCTCATCTCTATAATTATCAGTTTCTATTGAGATGTTTTCATAACAGTCTATAAATTACAATTATCCTATTTATCGTTTCTCTTATGAAAATGAAAAATGATGCCATGGCTATAAAGAACATAACAGCTATAGAGAATACGTGAAAAAGCAGGTTTTCATAATCACATGCAAATGAACGCGTTGGTTATAAAGAGCACAGTGCCTATTAAGGTTGTTTAAATTAGAGCCCCTTATAAACAAAATTCACAAAAAAATTTAAATTCATTTAGTAAAAAAACTGATAGGTTATAAAGGTAAAAATACGCATTATGAGAGCGTTTCTAAATATTATAAATGTATAGATTCAAAAAAGAACGCAATCGTTTCTAAAGCCCATAATAAAGATTTAAAAGCGTATAAATATAAAAGAAGCAATTAATAAGCATAAGATATTATCAATACATAACGAATTTTAAAAATACAAAAAATATCAAAAAAGATAAAATATTAATTGACAATAAATACGTATTTTGCTATATAAATAATCAAGTGCTTGAAAAACACTGTAATACGAGCGGATAGGTTACGAAACGACCTCTTCCCATGTTTTTGAAATATACTGGCTTTCTTTTGTGCTCTTATTGGCATATAACGATTTTGCCGGGTGTGGTTATACTATACAATACCCTTCATAGGGGAAAGTGTAACGACGGTCTCGTATCCGTGTTTTTCAGCGCCCGGTGCCCTTAGGGGTGTCAATGAAAATGTTAAAATACGAGGTAATTATTATGAAAGCTACAGTTAAAAATCAAGAAACATCTCCAAAATATGAACTTACTAATGAAAACCGCGTTGTTAACGGTGTGACTTTACACCGCATTAAAGCTTTAAGAGACTTTTCTGATGTCAAGGCGGGTTCCTTGGGGGGCTTTATCGAAAATGAAAATAACTTATCACATGATGGCAATTGCTGGGTTTATGATGATGCTATGGTTATCCAAGCAAGCGTTTCCGAAAATGCAAAAATACGCAATAATGCCTGTGTTGTGAATTATGCTAGGGTTTATGGTAATGCCGTGATTAGTGATAAGGCATGGGTTTTGAGTGATAAAGCACGTGTTTATGACAATGCAATCATTAATGGCAATGCAAAAATTGGTGGCTATGTTTTTGGCAATGCCGTTGTGAGTGATAATGCCGTTATTACTGAAGGGGCTCTTATTTACGATAATGCCCGTGTATATGAAAATGCTCATGTGAGTGGGCTTGTGTTTAATGATGCCCATGTCTACGGTAAATCACGCCTTGCTGCGTGGTCAAAAGCTTATGGCAATGCTCATGTTTTTGATAAAGCTATAGTTTATGATGGGAGCAATATTTATGACAATGCCAAGGTTTTTGGCTCGGCGCGTGTTGGTCCTTTTGCAAAAATTCATGATAATGCTCATGTGAGTGGAAAAGCACAAATTTGCCAATTTACAACGATTTATGGCAATGCTGTGCTTAAAGAAAATAAGAAATTTTCTGAAGATATCTGTGGTTTTGATCAGGATATAAATAACGCTGCGTAAATAACATAATGGCGCGGGCGGTGCGGGGCGCCCCCTTTAAAAATCTCATTCTAAAATTTAATCTTCTTATAAAGGAATAGTGTTATGCAAAAGAAGTTTGCACTCACAAATGAGACACGTGTATTTAATAATCAAACTCTTTATCGCATTAAAGCTTTAAGAGATTTTGGTGATGTTAAAGC
>NZ_JBHIQZ010000052.1:0-4752 GCF_042196865.1 Bartonella sp. AC130YNZD | reverse complement strand
AACCTTACCATATTTAGAGCTAACCCGCTACAAATGGGTATTTTTCAGCTTACAAAACTTGCTATGAATAGCAACAGATGGTTAAGGGGATTGATCCACTCTCAAGCTGAAATTTGATTAACTAATTTCACTAGAATTGGCTGGGATACCTGAATTCGAATCTAAATTTAATTGCAATAAACTATTGATTTTATTTATATTTTTTAAGGTTATGGACCATATAATTAGGTTCGGGAATAGGATTTTTACACTTTCCTTTACAAAATGCATTCTTTTTGCCAGCTTTCTCTAATAATTTTTTTAATAGTTCTAAATCTTCTTGTGAAATAATGTTTACTCAGTCTAGAAAACATACCAACAGTTTCACATCTGAAAGTATCAGAAGGCTTTATAATAAAACTTTTGCGACAAGAATAGGCTTCTTTTTTTAAGAGAGAAGCCATAGCTTTATCTAAAGCATAGAGTTCAATTATCTTTTCCTCCAGCCCTACAGGAACAGATCTTTTGCCAATTTCTACAGATGATAAAAATGCTACAGATATATCTAATTTTTTAGCCATATCTAAAAGGCGTTCTGAATGATCAATGCGAAGTTTCCGTAAAATTTTACCAAAAGATGTAAGCATCAAAAAAAGTCCTATTAGAGAAGAAATATTTCTTCTGATCCTAACAAATCTTTTTATGATTTTCTTCAATTATTGCGAATCAAGAGTTCTTTTCGGGGTGGTTTTTTAGTCGTACCTGCTGTCCAAAGGGGCTCTAATTCTAAAAAGTCAAAATCCTTAAAAATCTCTCGAACCGCATCACAATCATTCAGACTCAAGACAAACTTTCCTTGGATGCTTTTGAGAACTTTTGCCATACTCACAAAATCATCTTCAACAAAATTCCCAGAACTGTAATACTTCTTCTTTACAAGATAAGGCGGGTCTAGGTAAAATAAACTGTCGGGTGCATCAAAAAGTTCGACAACCCGTTCCCACGATAAATTTAAGATCGTCGTATCAAGAAGATTCTGTCTAACACGTCTCATCCTTGATAACAGCTGTTCGGGATTAAACTCTGCCGTTCTTTTTCTTCCAGAACTAAAAAAGACATAATCTTTTTTCCCATACATCACACAACGTTGGAGAAACAAAAAGCGAGCAGCTCTTTCAACTTTGGAAAGGCTCTCTGGTTCAATAGCCGCAAGTTCAAAAAAACAATTGTCTTGAACAAACAAACCACTCTAGTCGTTTAGCTAAATCTTCAAAGTCATTTTGAACACATTGAAACAGATTCGTGATTTCTCCATTCAAATCATTAATCACGGAATATTTCACTGATCTTTTGTTTAGGAAAACAACGCCTTAAAGTCAAAAATTTACCTGCCATGGATTGGAGAGACATTCCCGCTTTTTATAAAACACTTTGCGAAGCATCAACCCTAACACAACTGGCTTTGCGTTTGCTTATCCTTACAGGGGTTCGCTCTAACCCTTTACGTCATATTCATAAAGATCAAGTTGAAGGTGATATCTGGACATATCCCTGCTGAAAATATGAAAGGCAAGCGTGATACAACAAAAGAGTTTCGTGTGCCCTTATCAACAGAAGCATTAGAAATTCTCAAACAAGCGCGCTCGCTTTCTCGCAACGATTTCTTTTTCTCTGTAAGAAGTCGGGGGCCTCTTAATGATACGTGTATGTCAAAGTATATGAGAAACAATAACCTTGAAGCCTGCCCCCATGGATTTCGCTCTAGTTTACGCAATTGGCTTGCTGAAACAACCGATGCCCCCTATGAGGTCGCTGAAACTATTTTAGCTCATACGGTCGGGGGGCAAGTAGAGCGTGCCTATCGTCGGACTGACTATTTAGAACAGCGCCGTGTCTATATGGATAAATGGGCGGCTTATGTCACGGGTCAATAGATATGGGGTGAATAACCCCATGATCTGTGGATAACTTTCTCTCTCTTCTCTCTCATTCGCTCTCAATTAGACTCATAAATTATCACATGAGAATTTATATGATAAAATATTGTTTTCTATAAATAAAATACCTTCAAAAATAAACCAAAATGTGCTTAATAAATAGGCATGAGTTGTTTCTATTTTTTAAGAATGAAAGGATTTTAGAATGACAGAAAATGATATTCTTTTAACAGACCGTGAAAGTGCAAAATTGCTTCATATGAGTGTCTCAACTTTCCGCCGTCATGTCACCAATGGCTCTCTCCCAAAACCTTTAAAATTTGGTTTTTTATCCCGTTGGTTACAATCGGATCTTTTGAATGTCATCGAACAAGCAAAACAGCAACGTCAAAGTGACGCGGCATAAAAAAACCTTGTCACGTAAGGACGGACAAGGCTTTCTCAAACTCATCAATCTAGAGAGTGCACAATCCGTCCTATGACGCAACGTTATAGGATTAAAAATGATGTGTTCTTTTAAGAATGCGCAAGGTATCACACGTGCCTTGCGTGGTACTTGGCATGGGCGTTATGGAACAGCTCGTTGCCCCGCTCATGATGATAGGCTGCCTAGCTTATCCCTTGCCAATGGACATGATGGGCGTCTTTTACTCTATTGTTATGCTGGCTGCTCTTTTAGAGAGATCATACAAGCGCTTATTAGAATTGGATTGCTTGGAAAACAAGCTTATGATCAGACGCTCTCTTTCTCAAAACAGTTTTGTGCTGATCTCAAACGAGTAAAACAGAAAGCAGAGAGAGCAAAAGCAATTTGGCAACAAAGCCAACCAATCAAAAATACTTTAGCAGAAACCTATTTACGCATGCGTGGGATCACATGTGATTTGCCTGCTGATTTACGCTTTCATAGCAAATGTCCACACCCCTCTGGGGGTACATTGCCCGCGTTGGTTGCTCTTGTTAAGGGGGCTGGCTCTTTTGCCATTCATAGAACCTTTTTAAAAGACAATGGCTGCAAAACAGATCAAAAACCAGCAAAAGCCATGTTGGGTTCTGTCACGGGTGGTGCTGTGCATTTAAGCCAAGACAATCCAAAACATCTTGTCGTTTGTGAGGGCATTGAAACCGGTCTGGCTCTGCTGTCTGGGTTGTTATCAGAGCCCGTGAATTTATGGGCGTCCCTTTCAACCCATGGCATGATGCGTGTGAATTTACCTCCTACAAAAGGGCGTCTCACCATTGCAATGGATGGCGATGAGGCGGGTCGTAAAGCAGGTTTCACTCTCGCTGCGCGCGCTTATAGACAAGGCTTTGAGGTTTTTATGATGCAAGCCCCCTACGGTCTAGATTTCAATGATGTTTTGATACTGAAAGGTATAAATAAATGAGAGAGAATAAAAACAATATTGTAGAGAACAACAATCAAAATGTTTCATGCAATGATAACGATAATGGCTCTTTAAACGATAATACTTGTTTAGAAGCCATTCCTTATAAGCAAGCATTGCAACAAAACGGTTGGGGGGAATTAAAACCACTTGAATATACTCTCTTACCCGTCGAGTCTTTTCATGCTGCGCAAATGCCTTTAACTTTAAGTCGCTATGTTTATGACGTTGCTGACCGTCAACAAGCGCCTCTTGATTTTGTGGCTGTCGCTGCTTTGTGTGGCTTGGCTGCTCTCATCGGCAATGGTGTGCGGATTGCTCCAAAACAACATGATGATTGGAAGATTGTCCCTAATCTCTGGGGCGCTCTTATTGGTCAACCTTCAACCATGAAAACACCAGCCATGAAAGCCGCTTTAGCGCCTATCACTTGCCTTCAAAAGGAATGGTATAAAGACTGGTTAAAGCAGAAAGAGAAACAAGAAATTGAAGAGATACTTGAGACTTTAGACAAATCCGAAAAGAAAAAGCAAGCCCATAAAGCAATAAAAAAAGGAGATCTTGAAACAGCCCGTGCTCTTTTGTCTGAAACCCTCTCTAAAGACAATGCGCATGATGATGATGTCTCTCGTTTTATTGTCAATGATACGAGCGTGGAAAAGCTTGGGGAACTTTTAAAAGAAAATCCCCGTGGTCTCTTGATGGTGCGTGATGAATTATCCGGTTTCTTAACAGATATGGAACGGAAGGAATATCAAACAGACCGTGCCTTTTATTTGGAAGCTTTTAATGGAGATGGTCAATTTACTTATGACCGGATTGGGCGTGGAACCATTTTTATTCCCAATGCAACCGTCTCTATTATAG
The DNA here is from genome assembly GCF_042196865.1 of Bartonella sp. AC130YNZD. NCBI lineage: Bacteria > Pseudomonadati > Pseudomonadota > Alphaproteobacteria > Hyphomicrobiales > Bartonellaceae > Bartonella > Bartonella sp. AC130YNZD. The sequence goes on along the minus strand of NZ_JBHIQZ010000052.1, from coordinate 581 downwards.
GGGGCATTCAACCCTCTCGCATTCTGCCCTTTATACGCAATGTTTTATATGGCAAAGGCAATGATGGTTTCTTACAACGCTTTCAAATGCTGGTCTTTCCCGATGAGACAAAAGAGTGGAAATGGGTTGATAGACCTCCCAATCAAGAGGCATGGGAAAATTATCAAAGGGTGTTTCGTTCTTTTCGTGATAAACGCTTAGGGTCTCCAGAAAAGCCGCTGATCATGCGTTTTTCTCCTAAAGCACAAGGGAAGTTTTATGAATGGTTAGAGCATCTTCATAAAGAGGCAAAAGGAGGTAGTTACTTAGAAAGCTTACAATCGCATCTTTTAAAAATGCCTAAGACCATAGCAAGCCTTGCATTGATTTTTGAACTTCTTGACGGTGGTCGTTTAGAAATTGGACCCTATGCCATCACAACAGCCTTGCGTTGGACAAGTTATCTATTAAGTCATGCCAAACGTCTTTATGCGGCGGGGGATAATTTAGCAACAGAGGGGGCACAATTGATTGTCGAGCGCTGTGATCATTTACCCGATGTCTTTACTTTACGTGATATTCATCAAAGAAGTTGGATCGGT
>NZ_JBHIQZ010000051.1:0-4825 GCF_042196865.1 Bartonella sp. AC130YNZD | reverse complement strand
ATGCAATCTATAAATTCAACTAATAATATACGTTTTGAGGGGGTTTTGACGGTTTTTACACCTTCAAAACCTATAAGTAAAATTCGTAATAAAACTCGTCAAAATACTCATTCTGATATTTTAAAGCACATAGTTCATTTGTCTTTTTTATCATAAAACGAATAGCAAATTTTACTACTTTGCTGATCTACTCCATGTCATGGGCTGTTGATAAACAGCTTCTAAAAAAAACTTTTGAAAAAATATCGGCTTTTTTTAGCAGTTTTTTCCCATTTTTATCGTTATTTGCTTTAAGTCAATTTGATTGAATTCGTTTTGATTCTTTTGATGGTTATTGATCATCTCATAAGGCAAGGGATTTTTATTACAATATGCTGCAATCTATTAAGTATGATAACAAACACGTCACTTTACGTTCCCTTTTACAATCCTATCGTGAACAGGCAACATCAAAGGCTCTACGGGGGAAAGTATTTGAAGATTTTGTGACAAAATATCTTATGTATGACCCTCTCCACTATGGGAGATACGAAAAAGTTGAGAGCTATTATGAATGGGCTAAAGAGCGTGAAGATTGGAATAAAAATGATATCGGCATTGATCTGGTTGCCAAGCTTCGTCATCAAGAGAGCTATGTCGCTATTCAATGTAAGTTTTATCAAGCAGATCATCAGATCAGTAAAAAGGATATTGATAGCTTTATCGCGGCATCTGGAAAAGACATCTTTAAATATCGTCTTCTCGTTGATAGTGAAGAAGCCATCAAGAAAGTCTGTGAAGGTTTACAAGAAGCAGACCGTGGCAAGCTGATTATGGCATGTGGAACGGGCAAAACTTTCACCAGTTTGAAGATAGCAGAAACCCTTGCTGGGAAAGGAAAGCGTGTTTTGTTTCTGGTGCCTTCTCTGGCTTTAGTCTCGCAAACAATCCGTGAATGGACAGCCGATGCACAAATCCCGTTGCGTTCTTTTGCCGTGTGTTCTGATACGAAAGTAGGAAAGCGTCGTAAAAATCAAGATGATATTATAGGCATGGAAACATCAGATCTTGTTCTCCCTGCTACTACGGATGCTCAAGCCCTTGCCAAAGAAGCCCGTGGAAACCTAGCAGATGCAATGACGGTGGTCTTTTCAACTTACCATTCTATCCAAGTGATTTCGGATGCACAAAAAGATCATGGATTACCCGAATTTGATTTGATCATCTGTGATGAAGCATCACCGTACGACGGGGGCTTCATTGGGAAGTGAAGACAATGAATCTGACTTTATCAAGGTTCACGATAACAGCATCATTTGGGGCAAAAAACGTCTGTATATGACAGCAACGCCTAAAATCTTTAGTGACACTGCTAAAAGGCGCGCTGATGAGATTAATGCCGTTCTCGCATCTATGGACGATGAAACGCTTTTTGGAAAACAACTTCATCATTATACCTTCGCGGAAGCTGTCGATAATGAACTGTTAACTCCTTACAAGATTGTGGTCTTGGGTATTAATGAAACCTATATCACACCAGCCATACAAGAGATTATTGCCAATGAAAACCATGAAATTGATTTAGATGATGCGGCAAAAATTATTGGCTGTTATAGAGCCCTTACCAAAATAGATAAGCAAGCCGCTGTTGATGATGATGATACAGAGCCCATGCAATGTGCTTTAGCTTTTTGCAAAGATATCAACACCTCTCAATATATCACAAAGCTCTTCAATAAAATTATCAAATCTCATACCGATGATTTCCTTCAAACCGTTCTCTTTCTAAACTGCGAAGTAAGACATATTGACGGGACGCAAAGTGTCAAAAAACGCAATGAAGAATTGGATTGGCTTAAAGAAGATGCGGGGCAAAATGTTTGTCGGATTTTAAGCAATGTTCGGTGTCTGTCTGAAGGGATTGATGTCCCTGCTCTTGATGCCATCATGTTTTTACACCCGCGTAATAGCCAAGTCGATGTGATACAGGCGGTAGGGCGTGTGATGCGTCGTGCTCCAAATAAGAAAACAGGCTATATCATTTTACCCATTATCATTCCTTCACGCTTAGAAGCCAAAAAGGTTTTAAAAAACAATAAGAGATACCGTGCTGTTTGGCAAGTTTTGCATGCTTTACATTCGCATGATGAGAGACTTGCACGAACGATTAATCAGATGTCGTTAGGACAAGATAGCAGCCATACGATTGAAATTATAGAGATTAAACGAGCCGATGAATTAAAAGAACTCACCACAACGGTTGATGAGATCTCGATACCATCAAAAGCAGAAAGTTCTGGACATAGCATTGGAACAGCAGAAAGCAAATCTCAATCGGTATCTGGAGGACAAGGAGACTTATTCCACCGTTCTGAATTTTTTGATTTTGTCAAAGCCATTTTTCTGGATAGTTTTAAAATCACGGATTATTGGGAAAATTGGGCGGGTAATGTTGCTGAGATTGCTCAAAACCATATTACGCATCTTCAAAACCTACTTGCTGATGAAAGCAGTGAAGCCTTTCATAAGGAATTAAAGAACAACGTCAACAGTGAAATCAAGCAAGAGGAAGCGATTGAGATGCTTGCACAGCATCTTGTCACGCGTCCCGTATTTAAAGCCTTGTTTTATGGCAATAAATTTGTACGGAACAATGCCATTTCGCAAGCCATGGAAAAAATCTTAGCTGAATTGGATAAAACCAATATCGAAGAGAAAACGAAAAATCTTGATAAATTTTACAAAAGTGTCACGTTCTGTACAGCAGGCATTACAGAAACTCATGCCAAACAGAATCTTATTATCAAGCTTTATGAAAGTTTTTTTGCCAAGGCATTTAAGAAAACCACGGATAGGCTTGGGATTGTTTATACGCCCGTTAAGGTTGTTGATTTTATCATTCATTCTGTTGATGATGTGTTGCGGAATGAATTTGGCAAAAGCTTAGGGTCACGGGGTGTCTCTATTCTTGACCCTTTCACTGGAACTGGAACCTTTATCACACGGCTTTTACAATCTAATCTCATCAAACCAGAGGATATGGAATACAAGTTCCGTCATGATATCCATGCCAATGAGATTGTCTTACTCGCTTATTACATAGCAGCGATTAACATTGAAACGACGTATCATAGTCTTATGAAAGGTGAATATATTCCTTTCAAGCATATTGGTTTGGCTGATACGTTTCAGACGCTTAAAGAAAAAAACTTGATCGACGGTATACTCAAAGAAAACAGTGAATATTTGGAACATCAGAAAAATCTAAATATTAAAGTTATCTTTGGTAACCCCCCTTATTCAGTAGGACAAAAGAATGAAAACGATAATGCAAAAAACACCCCTTATCCTATCCTAGATAATCGTATTCGTGAAACCTACGCTGCTCAATCTAAAGTAACGAATATACGAGCGCTTTATGACAGTTATATTCGTGCTATACGCTGGGCAAGCGACCGTATTGATAATGCTGGGGTAATCGGCTTTGTTTCTGGCTCTGGTTATATAGAAAAATCGACAATGGACAGTTTACGAAAATCTTTAGCCAAAGAATTTACGAGTATTTATGTGCTTAATTTACGAGGGGATCTTCGCAAAAATATGTTAAGCAATGGAGTGGCTCAAGAAGGTGAAAATATTTTCGGCAATGGTAGTATGACCGGTATCGCTATAACGCTCTTTATCAAAAAGCCCAATGTGACTGAATCATGTAAAATTTACTATCACGATATTGGTAATAATCACACAAGAGAAAAAAAGCTTAAGACAATTAAAAAATTTAGGAGCATTGATGGCATTACACGAAGTAAACAAGGTTGGCAAATAATCACACCAGATAAACATGGTGATTGGCTTGGTCAACGTGATAACAATTTTAAAGCATTTTTATCCATAGGTTATAAAAAAGGTCATGGTAAAAAGCTTTTTGATACTTATTCCTGTGGTATTGTAACTAGCCGTGATGCTTGGGTATACAATTCAAGCCATGAAGTTTTAGCGAAAAACATAAGTAATATGATTGCCTTCTATAACAGTGAAGTAAAGCGTTTTAATAATGTTTATGGACATGTTGATCCTAGGATACGTAAAAATGCTGTAGACAATTTCGTCAATACAGATACGAGAAAAATCAGTTGGAGCCGTGCTCTTAAACAAGATTTAGCAAAAGGAAAGATTTTTAAATTTGAAGCTACATGCCTTATGCAAAGTTTATATCGTCCTTTTACACAACAGTGACTCTATTACAATCGTGCCTTTAATGAAATGGTTTTACAAATGCCGCGGATATTTCCGATAGGGGAAACGGCTGAAAATAAAGTAATACAAATTACAGGCGTAGGAGCAAGAAGTGGTTTTTCTGTTTTGATGAGTAAGGATTTACCTAACCTTCACGCAATAGATACAGGTCAATGCTTTCCACGTTATATTTACGAAAATACTACGGTTTCAAAAAGTAAAAATGAAAGGCAATCTCATTTATTTACGAATTCTACAGAAGACAGCAAAACAGCTGGTTTACAGAGACGTGATGCTATTACTGATGAAGGTCTAGACCATTTTAAAGCCGCTTATCCTAATGAAACTATCACTAAAGATGATCTATTCTATTATGTTTATGGGATTTTCCATTCAAAAGATTATCGTACACGTTATGCACATAATTTATGCAAAGAATTGCCTCGTATCCCTTGTGTAAAGAGTGCTGATGATTTTTGGAAGTTTGTGACAGCAGGGCGTGAACTCGGTCATTTGCACGTAAACTATGAAACTGTAGAGCCGTATCCAGTGACCTTTAAAAAGGGTAATCCAAAACAGACAGAGATCTCTAATCCCGAAAAGTTTTATT
>NZ_JBHIQZ010000050.1:0-4888 GCF_042196865.1 Bartonella sp. AC130YNZD | reverse complement strand
CCTGATTGCGCCATACACATTTCAATACTGGCAAATTGATTCAAATCTAGCGCCACAACCTTATTAAGGTCCGGTACGCCACATTCTAAAAGTATTTTATTTCTCCATAATGCTGGAGAAAGTGAGGGAATTGAGTTAACACATCCAGTGATACTTAACAGAGCTATACAACTCAACAGTTTTAAGATTTTCTTCATTCTTCCCCTCTTTCAATGGATTTATTTACAATAAAAAAGCTCATAAGCCTGTTTATATTTTCTGTCACCGCTGCTTAAAAAAACGTTGAACAATATTGAAATGGTTGCTTGAGGAAACAATCCCGCACAGGCATGTAAAAACGTGAGTGTGGGGATTGTTGGTCATTACAAGAAAGACTTAAGGCTTGCATTCAGATGCATTTTTATACCTTTTACAAAACGGGCTGTTTAAGCGCTTTTCGACACTTCTCTTCGGGATGACAGCACCAGGCTGACAAATGGGAAGGTCTCTACCGTTAAAAGGAGAACACCAGCTAGCTCTCCCTTTATAATGGAATCCTGCTTGGATCATGCAAGCATCAATCGTTGCATTCTCATTGTTGCTTAACTTTTGAACTTCATCCTCAAGATAATTAAGGTGTGGCAAACCACACTCTAGCAATGCTTTTCCTACCTCCGTAGAATCTGCTCCTAGCTTCTCCCACACAGCCGTCTCTCCTCGAGGAGGTTTATCAATGTTTTCAATATCACATCCAGCAACCGTTAACAGAATGAGCAGGCTTAATAAATTAAAAAACATTTTCATTTTTTGTTCCCTGTTCTCGTTGAATAAAGTTTGTTAAAACTAAATGAACCATAATTAATTTGACACTCACGACTCGCATCAGCATAACAATTATGGGGGCTCGGGTTAAGGCCCAAGACCGCTCTCCCCATCTCTCTGAGAGGATTAGTTGCTATAGTAAATAAACTGTTTGCTGCAAATATCGTCATATAAAAAGGATTTTTTATACCTTTCTCCAAAAGTGAAAAATCTAGATTTAAAGGTGCCTTATAAGCCGTAGGCCAATTGTAACCAATCACTGTACTAATGGGGTCTAACATATGGCCTTGTATGTAGATATAATTTTTTTCGCCATCGCTTAGATAATCTACTGTATTGGCCATCGATTGCATGTGAGCAGCCGCTCCAACAAGATAGAAGTCTGTTTTCTTGGCTACACTGTGGATACCATGTTCTTGCAAGTCATTTGCTCCATTGCTTACTGTTATGGTACCACGGCTATGCCCACTAACAATAGCATTGTCATTGCCATAACGAGTGATAAAATCTTGGAACTTTTTGGTTGAATTGGTCAACCCCCAAGAGCCCCCTTCAAAAAACTTTTGATAAAATGCTACCCCTAATTCTACCAGCACATCGTCAGCTTGGGGAAAGTATGTAAAATAAAGGGGACCATTTTTATTAACAGCCAATTGGACAGCATTACCCGCAGCATCATCTGGTGAATTAAAAATGCCATTGTAGAACATATAAACAGCACCATTAGGGCCTTTTTGTAAATGCTTTTCTTCCTCTGGCTTTAAAAAGTGATACAGAGTGATATATTTTCCATCATTGCCTTTTATAGGTTTTCCATTTTCATCGGTTAAATAGAGGACATTGCCATTTTCATCATGCGCAACCTCACCTACTGGGTGCTCTTTGACATTTGTGATTTTATAAATTTTATCAAGGTATCCCAATCCTTCATCCGATAAATCATTGATCATATCTACGCGATTATGCACTGCTCCCTCAAGCGGTGCGACATCTAGCTGTCCTACTGCTTGGTGTGCTGCTGCGGTGTTGCGGTTGAGAGAGCCAATGATTTGTCCAGCATCTTGCCCCATCGCCCTCTGTCCAGTTGTATCAGTAAGGATGATAGTCCCATCACTGATAGCAGATTTGGTTTCCCCTTCTGCTCCATCCTTGGCTTTGCCGTGATTTAAAACATTCTTGGCAATGTTTTTTATCGTGTCATTCCCAGAAATGCTAAACCCATGGCTGCTGGCTTTGGCATTCGCACTGTTGGTAATATCACTGGTGGTAATACTTCCTGTGGTCAGGCTGTATTTATCTGCCGGCGCGGTGCTTTCAATAATACCTCCGGTTAGGGTCGTTTTATCTTTAACGTTGATATTAAAGCCGCCATCACCAGCTTTGATGCCGGATTGTTCCACAACACTATGATACTCACTAGAGGTTTTATCCTTGTTAAAGGACACATTGGTTGTTGCGACATCATCCTTTTCTCGGCTATTATAACCAATGGAAACAGCGTTTTGCTTGCTGGAACTTTGTCCCGTATTACTGTTGCTGGTAATGATCAGATCACCCCCAACACCCATCTCTACACGCTTTCCAGAAACCACGGACCCAGCCAATGTGATGTTTCCCTCACTGTTAGTATGAACAGTACCGGTGCCTATAATATGGCTGTTCTTGTGATGCACTTCCTCACTGGAGCCCTTTCCTTTCCCAAAAGAAGCATTGCCCATCCACCCTGTACCACCACTCCCAGAGCTGTATCCAACATTTACAGAAATGTTTTGCGAATGGTTTTGTGTTGTTTGGGTGTTTTGCGCACTTTCAAAGATGATATGCTGCCTTTGTGGGCATCCATGGTGACAGAATGCCCACCTTCTATCGTACCTGTTACCACGGTAGATGTCTGAACAGAAGCTTCTGCTTTCTCCGTCTTAAAACCCACACTCACACTGCCAGATGCACCAGCCTCGGTCAAACCGCTTAACATATCCTGTGGATTGCCCCACGACTTTGGCTTCAAAATGCACATCCCCCGTAATAGACCCCTCACCTGCCTTATTGTAGACTATCTTAACCACCAAATTAAAAAGGCCTTCCGCGTGGATAAAGGAGGAGACGGCTTTGATCCCCTACTTCATTCGTGATTTTATCTAATGACCTTTTTAACGATGGGGAGGACGCTTTGGTGATCGCTTTTGTAAAGCTTTTTGCTTTTGCTGACGTTTTCTTTCATCCTCAAAATGCGTTAGTAAAGCGCGTTCCTGTTTCGTTTTGTTGGTCACACCAAAGGTGTCATTGTCCATAAACTGCTGATATCCTGCTATCATTAAATTGCTTAGGAATGAGCCACTTTTTGGAGGTTGTGTAAAATAGATCCCTTTTGAATCTTGCAATTTATACCGGAAACCTGCTTTTTTCATGCATTCATAAACTGAGGCAAATTCACTCGCATACGCATTCATATCGTCAGGAGAAGCATAAACCGGTTTCCAACCACATTTTGACAAAGATTGTTGGATCATCGCTTTATCGGCACCTGGTTTTTCCCATAATGCTAAAGTTGATGGAGGAGGTTGGTTAACACATCCAGTGATACTTAACAGAGCTATGCAACTCAATAGTTTTAAGATTTTTTTCATTTTCCCCTCTTTCAATGGATTTATTTACAATAAAAAGGCTCTAAAGCCTGTTGATATTTTATCTCCGTTTTTCAAGACAGTTCTGAACTGAGTTGAGATGGTAGATTGAGAAAACAATCCCACCATTCCAAGCAAAGGCAAGGATAAGGGATTGTTGGTCATCACAAATAGCAAGATTTAAGGATAGCATTCATATTGTTCTGGATGCTTTTTACAAAACGGGCTATTTAAGCGCTTCTTGACACTGCGCTGTGGAACAACAGCGCCTGGACGACAAGCCGGAAGATTCTTTCCTTGAAAATTCTCACACCACGTTCCTGCCTCTGTATCTTTATAGCGGAATCCTGATTGAACCATACAAGAATCAATGAACGCCTTTTTATTTAAACTTAACTTTCTATTTTCTGGATCCTTATCATAAGGGGTTGGCATACCACATTCTAATAAGGCTTTTCCTACCTCAGTAAAATCAGTAACACCATTTTTCTCCCATGCGCTCAAATACCCCCCAGGAGTTTTATTAAACTGACATCCGGTGATACTTAACAAAGTTACAGCACCTAATAGCTTTAGAGTTTGTTTCATTTTTTACTCCATTATTTAATTCAAGGTTTTTGTTTTAAATGAGATGAGCCATACCTTTTTTGGCATTTTTGACCCGCATCTCCAAGACAGGTATGGGAACTTATGGGATTCATGACCACTCTCCACCATTCTTTCCACATGTTACTACCAGTAGGTATTGTCTCGTAAGTATAGCCATTGCCACCAATAATTCTGCTGACAAAGTCATATCTATTCCCATCAAAGCCAATAGTGATTTGTTTGCCATCACTCACATAACCTAACAAACCGGATGCCGCCAAAACATTAAAGGCTGGTCCATAGAAATTGATATTCGTGTTGTCGGCTATACCGTGCACACCTTCTTGTTTGAAAGAATTCAGCATATTCCCCAATGTCATCGTCCCACGACTATGTCCATAAAGTTCTAACCCTGTAATACCATGGCTATACACCAAATCTTTTGCTTCTTGTGTGGAATTAGTCAGACCCCAAAAGTTATTTTCCATAAACTTCTGATAGCCCGCGACTAGAAGTTCTGAGATAGCAGAATCAGCTTCTGGAAACACAACAAAATAAAGTGGTTCATTTTTATTCTCTGCATGTTGCTCTGCATAAACAGCAGCCTCATAGGGTGGAGTAAAGATGCCATTGAGGGACACATGAACCTTGCCATCAGAGCCTTCTTGCAAATGCTGCTTTTCTTCATCCGTTAAATAATGAAACTTAGGGATTTTTTGTCCTCGAGCGTCTTTGATATACTGTCCATTTGCATCTATTTCATAGATTATATTGCCCTGTTCATCACGGTCGACCACAGCGATGGGGTGCTCTTTGATAAACATGGTTTTATAGGAGTCATCGCTGTATTTAAACCCTTCTTCTAAGAGTTGAGT
>NZ_JBHIQZ010000049.1:0-5190 GCF_042196865.1 Bartonella sp. AC130YNZD | reverse complement strand
TTATTTATAAGAGGCGCTTTCCTATCATTCATTAGCAACACAAGTGTTGTATAAACAGCCTTCTCGGTCGCTTTTAATCCCATAAGATCCTTTAAAAAATGATCTGTACTAAATTTTACAAACGCTACTTTATTATTGGACATCATTTGAGATCTCCCTTTCTTTAACTAAATGTAAAATTGCTAAAGCATCTGCTTCATTATCATCACATGGCTTGTGCCCTTTAATACACATTGCCTCTATCATCTCTTCTTTCGACGCATTCCCCTTCCCCGTCATCGCTTTCTTAATCGTACTTACTGGTATCCCCTCATACGGTATCTGATGCTGTTCACACCACGCCGTTAACGTTGCTAACAAACCGCCGTAAACATGCGCGGCATCTGTACCTTTATGACGCCTCACCTCTTCAAAATACACCGCGTCAATTTGACCTGCTGTCTGCTTTATTTCTGATAGCCATTGCTTAAAACGCAAGTAACGCATTCCGCCGCCTTCAAAACGGCGCGATTGAAAATTCACGGTACCACTTATGATACTACCATCCCCTCCACGTATCGCCCACCCAGTCCGCGTACCTAGATCAAAACAAAGAATCGTGTTAATCACCGCGCCGCTCCATACAAAATGTGTTTTATAGAGGTGTTTTTTTCCGAAAATGAAGGAAAGAAGGGTGTAAGAAGTATGCAAATAGATAAAGATGTTATAGCTATAATTATTAGTATCTTTTCCCTAATACTATCGTTGTTTTTAAGATACGTAGATCTCAAAAAAGCAGAAAAGACTCGAAGAGAAGATTTATGCAATGTAGAAAAACAGTTTAACCATCTAGAAGAGCAAAATAAATCATTGCAAAAGCAAGCCACATCATCAGAAAAACATGTCAATTTTTTACTAAAAACAAAAGAAGAACTGGACTTAGGACCACCGCTACAGTTCAATGTACATAGTCCTACTCCAGACAAACATGATCCTAATAAATTTAGTGTCATATTATACATTAAAAATCCTACAGAAAGAATGATTAAAATAAATCACATATGGATAGAGAAAAAATGCCAATTCGAATTTGATAAAATAGTTTATAGCAACGGTACATTTTTAGCGGAAATGGCCAAATAACTATCAACCCCACATCTCCGAAACATATAGACCTAATAAAACTCGAAACAGAACAAACCTTACAAAATGGTCTTAATTCCTTTAATAATATAATCGGTGGACAAGAAATTAAATTAGAATTTTTCATTTGTTCCTCAAAATTGAATAAATCAGATACTCCGCTTTTTATTATGGAACATACTTCCTCAAGTAATCCTCAAAAAACAATTAAAGCTTCTTTTTGGACCTATTTCTTATCCCCTCATTCTTCCTAAGTTTATCCTCTAGATCCCATATTATTCTTTTTTGTTTAATTATCTCATCCCTAAGCTCTCCTGCCTGTTTAAAATAGTGATAAACCTCATAAAGCAAATATAGATTGGTAGTTATAGAAAGAACTGTTGCTACTAAACTCATCTTTCTCTCCTCACTTACCCTTCTTCTTACTCTTCTTATTCTTATGAGGCGGCGCTTTTACTGCTTCATCACGCGGCTTAAGCTCTTGCTTCAGTTGTTTAATTTCCTCGTCACGTTCTTCAATCTCTTGCTTCAGTTGTTTAATTTCTGCTGCAGACTTTCCTATATCCGCATCACATTCATAAATCATATTTCTATTCCCTAATATAAAATCAGTATTTACCTTTTTTACTCTTGCCATAAGATATTGAATCTCCTCTGAAAGAGCCTTAACCTGCGCGCGATAATACAAAGCAATACGAAACATCACTCCGCTTAAAAGCAAAACTGAAACCACTGCTATCCATAAAATTTCATTCGAACTCATTTTGATCTCCTTAATGCTGCAATCTATCGCCGGTGTGATCAACACCGCAGCTCTTGCAAATTTTCGACATTGGGGGGTGTTGCTCTTGCATTAATCTCTGCAAGCGCTCGGGATAAAAAAAATCTTCGGGGCGCAAATCTATCCCATGATCTCTTGCATAGGTTAATAATTGCGCCTGATAAATTGAAGGAAATAATCCATTAGCACCCCCCTTCTCTTTAGAGTAAGTGATACGATAAACAGCGCCTTTACATTTCTGCAAAATACGCGAAACATTAACAGCCCCCCCTAAATATTTTATTATGGTATACGCAGGTTCTTTTTTCATAACAATAAAATTTCATATTTCATGAATTTTATCAAGATAAAAATTCAGTTTTTTTTTATTGATTTTTCATGTCACATGAAAGAGCCTTACTCTTATGGAATCGGATCAGTTAAAGGCATGGCTTAAGGAGCAATTAGCTAAAAATGGACATGGCAGCAAAAAAATGCTAGCTAAACACTTAGGAATATTGCCATCTGCTTTGTCCAACATACTAAATAATTCAGCAAAAAATAAACCAATAAAACCTAGATTAATAAGAGCGGACGAACTAATAAAAATTATTGATTTTTTTGGTGAAATCCCACCTTTTTTAATAAAAGAATCTGAACAATTTATTCGTCTTTATTATCAAGCAAAACCTGAAGTTCAGAAAGCTGTTTTAACGATTCTTCAAAACTCTTGTTCTTTAGACAAAGAATAATAGCTGCCATCACTTTTTTATCTCCATAATTCCAAAGTTTTTCTAACATTGTGTTATCCATAATTAATTTTTACCTTTATAAAATTTCATATTTTATGAATTTTTTTATTGACGATGTTCATTAAATATGAAATATATAGATACCATACCCCGAAAAAAAAAACCTATGTCAAGGTGTTTTTTTCAAAATGTATTTAAATATTTTGATATGGAGGCATTTGTGAATAAACCAGTGTTTATAAATTCTGATGAAATTCTCTTAGTCATCTGCGAAAATGAAGAACAAAATCTCGCTAAATCTGGTCCTTTCTTAGAAGAAAAGGACATTATCAAATTTATCGACCAAGCCGATAATGCTGTCCAAATTTTGCGCGTAGAACCAACGACTAATCGTTGTGAAGATATCTCTGAAGATATTGCCGAATGCTATCTGAAAGAATGTGAAGAGCAATGTTTCAACGGTAATATACCTCACGACTTTGTTAAAGACAGTAACGCATACGGTTTTTTTTTAGAAGAAATCGAACAGCAGCGATATGAAGATGAAACTTACGGGACTTATGAACAGCAGCACCGGTTAACTCTTTCGGATGTCATTCCAAACTACCCACACTATACACACTACAGAGGGCGTTTCTAAAAGCGCCCTCCTCTTTCCTCTTATTCAATGATCGGATGGAGTAAACTTATGAATAATCCTATCGCTATTGCAAATAACACGGTTAACGGAGAAGACGTTCAAACAGTAAACGCACGTGAATTACATGCCTTTTTGGAGAGTAAACAAGATTTTTCTACGTGGATAAAAAAGCGTATCATGACCTATGCTTTCCTTGATGGAAGGGACTTTATTCGCTTCCACAAAAAAATGGAAGCGAACAATGCCATAGCAGTAGAATACTATCTTACCTTAGACATGGCGAAAGAGCTTGCCATGGTCGAGCGTAATAAAAAAGGAAAGCAAGCAAGAGAATACTTTATCGAATGCGAGCGGCGTGCAAAGCAAGTTGTTACACCACAAATCGATTACTCAAGTCCACAAGCGATGATTGGCTTTTTGAATTACCTACAAGGTCAAATAAATCAAAAAGATACCATCATTGAAGATTTAAAACCAAAAGCAATGGCTCTGGAAAGCTTGCAACGCTCTGATGGGCTCTTCGGTCTTATTACAGCTGCTAAAATTCTTGAAATGCAACCCAAAAAGTTCATTCTCTTCTTACAAGAAAAAAGATGGGTATATCGAATTACTGATGGCGCTCCTTTGCTTCCTTATCAAGATAAAATCCAAAAAGGACTAATGGATTGCTCAACCCACATCATTCAAACAACAAAAAAGGCAGAAAAAGTCATTCCTTGCGCAAAAATCACAGCAAAAGGAATTGGTGTGCTGTCTCAAGAGCTTAAAAGACAAACCATGCATTAAGAGCAACAATCATGGAAAAGAAATACGAACGACTAATCTTATAGTATCTCTATAAGCCGTTTCTAACACCGAAAAACCAACTTTTAACACAAGCGTGATTCACGCCACGGGGGAATTGCGCGCAATGTAGGAAATCAAGATGAAAAATTCTACTTTTTTAAACGAAATGGCAGAAAAATATGGATTTTCTGCTGAAGAATTTCGAACCACAATCATAAAAACTTGTATTGGAGATAAAAATGCTAATGTCATCACTGATGCAGAATTTGCCGTTTTTCTTTTTGTTGCCAATACTTATGGACTTAACCCTTTAACAAAAGAAATCTATGCTCTCCCTAAAAAAGGCGGCGGCATCATACCCGTTGTTTCTATCGACGGTTGGATAAAGATCATCAAATCAAATCCTGACTTTGATGGCATGACCTTTCAAGATCAACTCAATGATGATGGGAATATCATTGCTATCAAATGTGCTATTCGTCTCAAAGGCATTAAAGACCCTATCGAAGTCACCGAATATCGCAAAGAATGCGAACAAGGCCACAGTGACCCTTGGAAAAAATACCCCGCACGTATGTTGCGTCATAAAGCCACTATACAATGTGCTCGTTACGCTTTCGGTTTGTCCGGTATTTATGAAGAAGATGAAGCTAAACGTATCAATGAAACAAACCATAACGTACAAACGAAGTTAGTTTCTTATGATGTGCTTACGCAAATCAAACAATTAATAAACATCACTCAAACAGAAGAAGAAAAAGTGCTTGATTATGCACAAGTCGACAGGCTTGAAGATCTTCCTGATGAAGTAGCACAAAGGATTTTGGATGTTTTGCAAAAGAGACAGCATGAAAAAGAACAATCTTTCCTACAACAAAAGCAAATAGAGGCGCCTATACAAGATGCCGAATATATTCACGTCCAAGATATAGAATATGCACCACAAGAACAAAGAACGGCGGTGTGAGATGGAACAAAGAACAGCAGAATGGTTCCAAGCACGCTTGGGTAAAGTCACCGCATCAAACATTTACAACATACTCAATAAAACTACAAAAGGATTGCCTACGAGCAAATATGAAGACTACAAAATCAAACTCATAACAGAGCGCTTAACAGGCGAAACAAGC
>NZ_JBHIQZ010000048.1:0-5289 GCF_042196865.1 Bartonella sp. AC130YNZD | reverse complement strand
CAAAACCCGTTGATGGTAAACTTGTTCTTGCCAAACGGGGGGAAGGCAAAGCCATCACTGGTGAAACACTCCCCGTTATTGTTATTCATGAGAAACATTGTACCTCTTGGGATTTTAAATACAGCGCACGAGATGAAGCAGGTGCAGCCAATGGCTTAGAAACAGATGTGGGGGACGACCAAAAAGCCGCCGCTGATGCACGAGAGCCAGAGGAAATTGAAGAAGGCGAAGATGTTATCCATATGGACGAAAATGACGCCCCCAATTTGCCTAAAGCAGAGACGGAAGCCAAAACACCTGAAGAACAAGAGCAAGAAGAAGAGAAAAAAGGCGGTGTTATCGCAAGCTATCATGATATTCGCACTGGTGAAAAAAAAGAAGTCAAAGTTGGTAAAGCACCGTTTCATGAACTCAAATATACCTACCACAATCAATCAGAAGCTGTTGCAGCCATTGCGGCTTATCGCAATAAATCATCTCGTGGGAAATCTTCTTTCTCATGTGATATCGGAGGTGATCCGTTTGTACAAGCAGAAGCAAAGCTTGTTCAGGAGCCCCCTTTCCGCCCCTATATTCCAGCAGAATGGCGCATCAAAAGCGTTAAACACAAACTTGATAAAACGGGTGGTTACACCACAAAAATAGAGTGCGAACTTTTTGATGAAGCCCAAGAAGACACAGCTGGAAACGTTGCAAACACCACACCAGACAAAGATGATACCCTTGATCCAAACGCTCCACCAAACGCATGCAACGAAGGCGAAGGCGTTATCCATATGGACGAGGAAGACAGATAAGTCAAATTAGAAAAAATGTAAGAAAATCTCGAAAGCAGCTTGACATTGTGGCGACAATATGAATAATCGAATCAGGTGCCTAGAAAACACCTTAAAATACCAAGCGGATTGATTGCCGAAATAATCAATCTTCTGAACATTAAAGATTTTGACTCATTATATGCTGTGGCATATAAAGATCTTGTCGGGTGTAGTTACGCTATACAATACCCTTTTGGGAAAAGCATAACGACGGACTTGGTACCGTGTTTTCTAGCACCCGGCACTCTTCATAGAGTGTCAATAGAAAACCTCTATTACCAAGGAGTTCACATGAACACTCTTATAAAAATTAAAGAACGGATTATTGATCAGGAAACTGTTCAAACCGTCAATGCTCGTGATTTGCACGCATTTTTGGAGATTACATCAAAGTTTGCAGACTGGATTAAAAATCGCATTAAAGAATGTAAGTTTTTGGAAAACATAAACTTTATAACGCTTTCTAAAAATTTAGAAAACGGTGGAAAAGTAAAAGAATACCACATTACATTAGACATGGCTAAACACCTTTCCATGATAGAGCGTAATGATAAAGGACATGAAGCACGTCAATACTTTATCAAATGTGAACAGCTTTTGAAAAAAGTAGCAACATCACAAATCGATTACTCAACTCCCCAAGCCTTACTGGGTGTCTTGAATCACTTACAAAGCCAAATCGAACAGAAAGATCATGTGATTGCAGAACTAACTCCAAAAGCAAAGGCTTTAGAAGGCTTAAAACGCTCTGATGGTTTGTTTGGTCTTATCGAAGCAGCAAAGATGTTGGAGGTACGACCAAAGGATTTAACGGATTACTTGCGTAAACATGATTGGGTCTATCGACGGGCTCCAGGGGCGCCTCTGTTACCTTATCAGGATAAAATCAAGAAAGGATTCATGGACTGCCCTGCTATCACCATTCAAAGACCAGATGGTACAGAAAAGGTACTCCCTTCAACAAAAATCACATCTAGAGGATTGGCATGTTTGAGAGAACAAATCCATGGAGGTGTACAATGAAGATAGACACCAACTTCTTATGTGATTTGTGGATAGCATTGTTCCAGTTTTCTAATGATGAAAATATTAACGAAAAAGAGTGCACAGCTCTGGTTAATACTATGACTGTCATAGAAAAAGTTTTGATTTTAAAACTTCAAGATGAGATGCCAAGTATACTTAAAATCTTAACAGTTCTAACAGATTTTGGCGATTCAGAGTTACCGCATAGCATGGATTCTTTGTTGCGAACTTATGAACCAAATTTGGAGCCTCCCATTAAAAAGGTTGCTTAAATACCTCCCTTCCCCATCTTTAAAGGTGGGGAGGTGGTTAAGATGCTTCTTCTAAAGCTTTCTGCTCCTTACAATTCTTTTGAATAGGTGTTAAACTCATTTGCAAATCTAAAGCACTCAAAACACTAAGAAAAGTAGAAAGGCGTGGATCACCTTTATCGCTTAAAGAACGATAAAGAGACTCTCTTGATAGCCCTGTATTTTGGGCGATTTTACTCATTCCTTGGTTTTTCGCTATTATACCAAGAGCATGGGCAAGATACTTACTATCTTTGCTTTCAAGAGCATCTTCTAAAAGAATCCTTTGTGTCTCAGGTGTCTTGAAATATTCACTTGTGTCAAATTTAGTAATTTCCATGTTTCATTTCCTTTACTAATTGAAGAGCTTTTTCGATATCTTTTTGTTGTGTAGATTTATCACCCGCATTTAATAACAAAATGATTTGTTTACCTTGTTTTACAAAATAGATTCTATAGCCAGGACCATGATGTATTTTTAACTCTCCAATTCCACGGAAAAATTTTACATTTCCAAGAAATCCCGTTTCTATTCTTGCTATCCGTTTAACAATATGCGCTTGCGCAATCTCATCTTTTAAAGAATCTAGCCATTTTATAAAATGCTCTGTTTTGTATACTGTAAACATTTGTAACTTATAAGATACAATTATTACAATGTCAAATACATTCTTTTGTTCCAATGAAAAAGCGACATGAAGCTTAACCAAGCTATCTTTCCGAATGAGAAAGATGTCAATTTTTTTAATCCAGCTCTGCTTTTTGCGGAGCTTTTTTTATGGAGAAGCATATGCGAAAAATATCATCAGAAGGACTTGCACTTATCAAACAATGGGAAGGTTTGCGTTTAAACGCCTATAAAGATGCCATTGGGGTGTGGACAATAGGTTATGGACATACAAACAGTGCTGGAAAACCTTTTATTTACGAAGGCATGACAATCACTGAAAAGCAAGCAGAAGAACTTCTTTGCCAAGACTTAAGACAATTTGAAAATGCTGTTGAACGCGCTGTTACAGTTTCATTAACAGATGAACAATTCGCGGCGTTAGTGTCCTTTTGCTATAATGTAGGAACAGGAGCCTTTTGTAACTCGACACTGTTAAAAAAGCTCAATCAAGGTGAATATGAAGCTGTCCCTGCCGAGCTACAGAAATGGACCAAAGCTGGTGGTAAGCGTCTTGAAGGTCTCGCACACCGGCGTGCGGCAGAAACAGGCTTATGGGCGAAAGGGGCTTTTGTTTCCTCCAATTATCAAACAGTAGAAACGCAAGCACCAACGGGGGTTTTCAAAGCCGAAGCTCTTGCACCGATTATTGGTTCTTTTTCAGGGCTTGGAGGCTTATTAGCAGGCAATGGTCCAGTGCAATGGGCGCTCGCCACTATCATGGTTTTAGCCGCATGTGCTGGCATTTTCTTTGTTGCTAAACGTTTTCAGGAACACCGCCTATGATCTTATGGATGAAAAGAAATCTGCTGTTAACAGGCGCGGCTTTAGCCGCTTTTTTTATGGCTTTGGCAAAAGCTTTTACCCTTGGAAAAAAGGCAGAACGGCAAAAGCAAACAGAAAAAACCTTAAAGGCAGCAACAACACGGCTGGAGGTGGAAAATGAAGTTAATCAGAAAAATGATACTGATGTGCGTACTGCTCTCTCTCGTTGGTTGCGGGACAAATAAGTATGTCTCTTGTGTTGGTTGGTTGCCAATTTATTTAGAGAGGCAAGATGTTAACGTCATCAGTTCCAATTTAGCAAGAGAGATCTTAAAGCATAACAAGCAGGGCGAACGTGTGTGTGGGTGGAAACATGGCTAAGAAAAAAACAAAAGACGATACAGAGCTTACAGAAGGAGAAAAAGAAATCCTTCAAGAAATCATCATGACCTACAAAAGTATAAAAGTGATGTCACGTTATACGAGATGGATTGTACTCATTATACTCTTGCTAGCGCTTGATTTTTCACGTCTTATAGATGCATTGGTAAATATTTTTACACAAAAACCAAATATCCGACTCTAAATACATTCTGAGATGTGCGAAACTGTTTAGCAAATGAATTGTCAATTTCGCGCGCCTCACAGATGCGAGAGATAATATCGTTTTACACATCTCAAACAGTGGTTTTCAAAAGCTGAAAGCCTTATCCTCTCCCCGCTTTTGAAACGGGGAGATGAGTCATGTCGTTTACTTAAGCAGCTTTCGTAACAGATCTTGCTAAAACCCGCTTAGCTTCTTTAATGAGAGCTTTATATTTTCTATTCTCTTCATCCACTCTAAAAGCGTCAATAAGACGAACATGGATTGGACCTAAAAGATACAAAGCTTTTTCACCAGCACTCATACCCTCCCAGTAACTTGGCAAATCAAAGCGTGTATCATTATCATAATCAACAGATTGGCTTTTTAACTTTTTTTCACACTCGATAAAGTAACGACGGGCCTGTCTACCTTTCTCATTGCGTTCAACCATTGAAAGTTCTTTAGCCATGTCTAAGGTAAGGTGATAATCTATTGCTGTAATAGCTCTAGATTTTGCGCTCCCCAATTTTGGGGACCGCAAATCTTGTGTTTTTATAAAATCACTACCCTCTTCAAATTTATACTGATGAATGCGATCTTTAATCCAGGTAGAAAAATCTTTCCCTATTTCCAAAAACGCATGCAAATCACGAGCGTTTACCGTTTGAACAGTTTCCTGATCAACGATTTTTTCTTTAATTTCTATAAGCGTGTTCATAATGAACTCCTATGTGTTTAAATGTCTTCTATTGACACTCTAGAAGAGCGCCGGGTGCTAGAAAACACGGCACATAGCCCGTCGTTATGCCTTCCCCAAAAGGGTATTGTATAGCATAACCACACCCGGCAAAGCCATTATATGTGTGTAACATACAATGAGTCAAAGCCTTTAATGTGCGGAGAAAAGATTGTATCGGCAATCTATCCGCTATGTGTCTAAGGTGTTTTCTAGGCACCTGCTTCGACAATAGACACATTGTTATAATCCTGTCAAGTATCTCCTGTTATAAATGCAGCCCACTGTTCCAAGAGAGCATGGCGTTGTTCTAAAAAATCTGTCCGCATATAAGCTTTTGTCACTGAACTCCCAACTGAATGTGCAAGAACAGTTTCGGCAATCTCAAAGGGTGTTGACGT
>NZ_JBHIQZ010000047.1:4236-5477 GCF_042196865.1 Bartonella sp. AC130YNZD | reverse complement strand
ATATTCAAATCTTTTCCAGAGGAAAGCGTTGTTGAGCCTCCAGAGTTGACTTCTGATTTATGATGCATGGTGGCATCACCCTGTTCATCATGGTAATGGGTTTCTGCTGAACCGATCGTCAAGTTACCTTGTTCTGTAGCCATGGCAAGATCACCTCCGGTAGTGATCCCCACCCCTGAGGCGGTGATATCTTGTTTGGCAATTACGCTCGCATTGCCCCCAGCAGAAAGCGCCTCGGTGTTTAATACGGTCTCCACGCCGTCAACCGTTGTGCGCCCTGCATCCAAACGAATATTCTTCTCCGCAAGGAGAACAGCATCACCACCCGCCGCAAAATGCCCTCCTTGACTGAGGATATCCCCACCATGCACATGCAATTGGTGATTTGCCGCAATCCGCCCTGAATTGGTTATCGTGGAATTGCTTGTATTTTGGCTGGTGATATTGACATCATCGCCCATGATCAAAGCCCCAGCAGAAACAAAGGAGGCTCTGTCTTTTTCAGGGATGTAAAGCACCGGTGCGTAAACATCCATGCCCTTGACCTGTTGGCGCACATAAATCACCATCGGGGCTTCTAGGGATGCCAATTGTTCTTCACTCAAAGCCTCACCAAAGGGGAGATTGTGGGCTTTTGCATAGTCTGCCCCGACATCCAGCAAGGTTTTGACTTGTTCAATGGCATCACTTCCAGGAATAAAGGAACCTTTGCCCAAACCTTGACCAACCAGATCACGCATTTGTTTTTCAATCAATTCCTTTTCGAAATAAGCATCACCTAAGAAAAAAATCTCTCTGTCAGGATTGTAGCCAATTCTGTTCAAATAATAGGCTGAGCCATAAAACTTGCCAACATCAAGGAATTCTGCCCGCGTTTCATAAATAAAATTCTGGTTGGGCAGCGTGCCCCCAACCCCACCCGATTGGGGCTTTGGTAAAGGGAGCCCCTCAGAAAGTTCCCCTGCATTATTGAGATCCACTTTTGGTGTAAAGAGAGCACCAGCCCCGGTTAAACCACTTAAGGACTCCAGTGGATTGCCTTCAACTGCTTGTGCTTTAAAATGCGCATCCCCTGTAATCGAACCTTCCGCTGCCGTGTTATTGAGTTGATCGACCACCAAATTCAACGTGCCACCCGCTTGGACAAGACCAGGAACGCTCTCCAAAGCTTCTGAACCAATCTGGCGATCCTTGCCATTGGCTATATCTAAAGAAACATCGCGGCTTCCATCAGCTTTATA
>NZ_JBHIQZ010000047.1:0-4136 GCF_042196865.1 Bartonella sp. AC130YNZD | reverse complement strand
ATGGCACCAAAATCATTCAACAAATCCCCATCAACTTGTAAAGCACCATTGCCCTTCACATAAATTAAGCCCGTTTTGTTGTTGGTCACATCCCCCGTCACGCCAAAGACTAAATCCTGCCCCGATGCCAATTGACCGCTATTTCCAAGCTCCCCCGTCTTGATCACGAAATCTCTGGCTGCTAAAACCGACGTTGTCTCATCAATCATAACGCTTGGGGCAACAAAAAGAATATCTCCAGTCCCACCGCCATCTCTTACGGCTTGTAGCCGCGCATTGTGAATATCAAGGGCATTGGTGCTGTTAAAATCTAAACCGCCATAAGTCAATTTGCTGCCCGAGACATCAATATGATCTGCAATTAAATACAGCGTTTGCGGCGTGTAAATATGAGAACGATTATTGCTTAAATCGAGAGTGTTTGCCGTCAATCTCACATCCCCCTCAGCAGACAACACATTCTCAACACTGATCTCTCCTGATACCGATGTCAATGTTGCGTTGCCATAGCCTATGACCTGATCATAATAGATGTCGTTGCCTGCAAAAATTTCAATATTGCCACCACTGGCAATCTGACCAACATTCACCCCTTCTTTTGCTGTAATCAAAAGAAAGCCCTTTTCATCTAAAACAAGATCCCCTGAACCGCCCGTAGAAACGACACCTGTCATCAGTGTGCCTGCATCAAGGCTGCCAACCTTTAAAACAGCTTCTTCACCCGTCATCAGTGAAGAAAAGTCAACCACCCCACCCTCAATATTTGCCTTGCCATAGGCTAAAAGTTGCCCAAAATGAACGGGAGCATTTGTTGCTGGTTGTGCTTGAATGGCAACATTTTGATGCGATAGAATTGTTTGAGAAACAGATAGCCTGTTATGAGAAACCAGGGTGATATCTCCTGCTCCATAAACACTTTCAGCGACAATCGCACCTTGACGGCTCTGGAGATCAACATCCCCTTGGGTGCCAAGAACAATAACACCAGCAGCACCCGTTGCCGCCATATCAACCCCACCGGCTAAAAAATGGGCTTGTATATCACCACCGGCATGCGCCTTGAGCTTCCCTTGCGCTAAAACAATCCCCTCAAGCTTCAAGTCTCCGCCCGCTTCAAGAGCCATATCAGCGCCTGACCCTAGCCCTGAAACTTGAAGTGTCTGGCGCGAAGACAGCTCCATATCGCCCCCAGAGGTTGCCTTACCGGCAATCGATAAAAGCCCATCCTGCGCCTCTATTTTCAAATGACCCTCAGCACCAACCGTTTCTAACGTCACATCCTTATGGGCGGCAATATCAATATGCTTTTTCGAGGTGATGTGCTTTGCCAATACGCTCTGGCTTTTCGATTTGAGGACAACACCCCCATGACCAAAAACATTCTTCAACGAGATTTTCCCATCAGCAGAAAGATGCAACTGCCCCGCATTGGCTGCCATATCATGGCGCATGCGAACCCCAACACCTTTTTCGGTTGCCACAAGTTTAATCTGATCCGCCTGTAGAGCCCCCAAAGCAGAACCATCTATCGCATATTCTGGTTTACCAGTAATATCGGTCAGTTCTTTCATTTCCCGTGAAGCATAATCAAAGTGACCCGTCCCTGCTGTCACTCCAATTTCTCTTCCCGCAACAGCTCCTTCAAAATGCACTGTGCGTGAGACAATATCGACAATATCAACCGCCCCTTGACCAGAGAAAAAATTGGCTCCCTTTGCTCCAAAGGTGATATCCCCACCTCGCACCTCAAAGCCTTTCAAAAAACCGCTCGCATCAATTTCGGGTACACCTGTGGTTAAGGTCGCATGGGGCGTATTGATAAAGCCACAACCATCACAGCTTATCCCATTGGGATTGGCTATAATCACATCGGCTGGGCTCCCAAAAACCTCTCCTGGACCATGAAGCGCACTGCGCTTGCTGCTGGTCACTTCATTTAAAATCACTTTCGCCGAACCCGTGAGGCGCAAATGCGGATTGCCCGGCATAATGCCCCCCCAACTGCGATTGCCCCACTTCTTGTGCATGATTGTTCCAAATCACACCTGCATTGCCAATATTAAAATCGTAATATTTATTGTGTGATAAGCCCTTGCCATTGGGGGTAACAATATCAATCGAGGGAACCCCATTGGGCGCTGCCACTATATCTGGACGATGGGCGGCATTCGCGTTAGGATCAACTGCAATTTGCGCCTGTAACGCTGAAGATGCGAATAAACAAGAAAAACCAAGTCCCCCAAATAAAACCTTTTTGAGCATCGTACTGGAGACTAAAACACCTAATAAAGCTGCTCTTTCTGCTCTCTTCTCATATCTCATACGTTAACTCCCCAATAAAAAATGCTTAAAGTTCCATTGTTAATGTCATAAAAAATGTTCCTGATTTTTTGTGCTTAACTGTGCTCCAAAAAATACTGGAATAACTGGCATCAAGAGAGACCATGCCTCCCGCAAGCTTGACACCGGCTGTCCAACCGGCAAGCTGGTCACTCTTAATCCCATACAAAACTTGCGAAAACACACGCCCATAATCCAAACCAACATAAGGGCGAAGTTCACCAAAAACCTTTTTGAAGGTCGCGTGATTGCTCCACGGAATGGTGCGTAGCAACAAATCATTCCGGCTAAAAAAACCGTTATTGCCAAAAAGCAAACTCTCACGCGTGCCACGAACATTGGAAACGCCCCCCAACGAAATCTGCTCAGCACCCAATAAATTATGCGGTGAATATTGACCACTCAAAAGATTGCTCAGTATAAAGTCCAAGCTCCCTACCTTAAAAGGCGTCATGACACTAAGCGTACCGGTAAATTTGGCAAATTGTGGCTCCGCATCCCCTGCCCCTGGCGCATGTTTCTTTACTGAATGAAACAAAGGGAGCCCTTGCAAATAACTCACATCAAAGGTCCAGGTCCCCCCCAACATCTGGCGCGAATGCGAAATGCCAAAATTGGCGACGCTATATTGACGGCTGCCCACTTCAATCTTATTGCCAAGAAGGTAATTGTTGGTTCTTTTATAAGAAAGACCTAAATTCAAGGTTGTAAGGGAAACACTATCACGGTAAAGAACCCTGCTTGTACTGGCGTGCAACTCACTGGAATCCCCCGTCGTCTCAATATCGGTAAAATTGCCAGGGATTATGCTTTGGTAATTATAAACAGTGCCATTCAATCCAAAGGTCCAATAACCGTACGGAATACTCACACTCGCTGAAATGTTATTACTATGTCCTTCTTGCTTGCTCCCACCCCAATAATCGGGCTCACTGCGTTGATAGTTAAAATCCCACGCATCATTCATCCCTAAAATATTTTCTACCCTCAAGCCCGCATTATAACGCGCATAACCCGTGGAAGATTGTCCCATATTGTCATGAGAAACAGTAACCTTGAACGTTTTATCGGGATGATTGTTAATATTGACAATGGTGCTCCCTTCTTCACGCCCTGGAAGAAGTTCGCTTTGAGCGTGCGCTGAACTCAAACGGTTGATCTGATCAAGCCCCTGTTCAATATCGCGCATGTTCAGAACATGACCTTGAAGCCCAGGAAAAGCACTCCATACAACACTGTTATAACGAGATGCCGGTGAACCATTATAGTAAATCTCTGAAAGCTTGCCCTCAACGACAACAAATTTGAGCGTCTTGCTGTTTTTGATATCTTGATCAGGAATGTAAAAACGCGCCGTTACATAGCCTTGATCCAAATAAACTTTGGTTAACTTCTTGATTAAGAGCTGAATATCAAAAAGACCGATACATCTTCCAACATAAGGCTCTGTTACGGCTGATATAGAGCGCTTTTTGACATGATGCACTCCCTCAACAACAACAGCATGAATGGGAAAACATTGCTTCCCACCCAAAAGCATTTCTGGATTTTGCTCTGAAGGCGTCTTGATCCTTTTAGGCGTTAAAGACTGTAATTTCTCAATTCTTTCTAATTGCTGCTTTTCTGAATACCTACGAGAAAAATTATCGGTTGGGGAATGAAAAATAGCTGAGGAGCGCGCATAAACATTTACACCTGTAAACAAGCCAAAGAAAACAACAATGGCACGAAAAATTCTCAAAAGAGAACTTTGGCGTAAAAATACACAAAACAATACAGATTGCCCCCGCTTTGCA
>NZ_JBHIQZ010000046.1:0-5663 GCF_042196865.1 Bartonella sp. AC130YNZD | reverse complement strand
CGCGGGGTGGAGCAGCCCGGTAGCTCGTCAGGCTCATAACCTGAAGGCCGCAGGTTCAAATCCTGCCCCCGCAACCAAATGCAAACACTAATACTCCCATAAAAATCAAATGATCTCTAAACATCACAATACACCCATGATAGCGCGTGAAAATATAAATATGCACGTCATGCAAAATGTTATAGAATAACTCTTTATTCAAATTTCTCCCTATACTAGGAAAAGTCAGTAATTTACCTACATAAGTTCCCCTTTCTGCTACACTTTTCTCATAGAAACTCATCAAAACAGTAAAAAAACTAGTTGCCCGTAAACGCACAAAGACCTAGGAGCAGCTTTGAAACTGGATCGGATCTCTGATCCGACCCGTAAAAGAATGCAATAGGACTAATAAGAGGCATGCCACTAATGCAGGCAGATTATTACGGGCGTTTTCTTTATATGAGATAGAATGGTGGTCGAGATAAGCTTTGCAAGAGGCTTCCAATAGATTTGCTGCAAATAGAACCGCCTCCCTTGGATCTTTTTCTATATTTTCTAATGCTCTTTTTACTTCGATTTCTACTGCTGAAAAGCCTTTCTCTGCAATACATTTTTGTAGCTCTTCTGTAGAGAGGAGACCAGCTTTTTGCAATTCTTGTGTGGAGGTCAGCTCCTTCTTGATAATATACCCTCCACGCTGATATTCCAATCCATCTTTCTTTAACGTTTCTAAAATTTTACGTTGATCTTCTTTTAACTGTAGAGTTTTTTTGTATAACGATGAATTCAATCCGGTAGGGTCTGGATCATAATATTCTTTTTCCATAAAATCACTAAGCAGGTTACCAAGGAATTCAAGTGGTTCTTCGCATTGAGAATTGATTGCACGTAGCCACGCTTTAACTTTTTGGATTTTTGTACCTTCTGGAATCTCAGGAGGAGCAAATGATGCAATAAACAAGTCATCTAACTCGTTATGCGTATAATGGTGCGGCAAACATTGGAGGGAGTAGTCCAATGATTGCAGGAGGGATTTTGTTTTTCTGAGATATTGTTTGCGGAGATGATAATTGCATTTTATGGCTTTATAATATCAAAAAGTGGTGTGTGGAGTGGTTTTTAGAATATGATTTTATTGCTTGACCTTGCATAGAAAGTCGCGCAACAATTTTTTGGCTTATATAAGATTTGTGAAAGAGAAATGCCATATTGTATTTTAATTTTTTCTTCGTTCATTGTTATAACAGTGAAGCAGTGAAGGGGGTGAGTAATGTGTGATAATTCGAAAAATATAGAATGAGAACAGAAATATAATTTTGTATTATCGTAACTGCAATAACATTCTTTATTGGCAGATTGTTTATTGGAGAGAAGGAAGCAGGCAATGCGCATAATCCCTGAACGGAAGGTCTTGTGACAAGAATTTCAATAATGGCATGTTACTAAATGTTGTGTGTGTTCTTTGCTTGTCAGAAAAAGTAGATGGCGCTCTTTATTTGCATAACCGGTAGAGAGAACAAGCGGGCAGGGGATTGGTTTACCAATTTCGTTTATCTCTTTAAGCTTACTGCTTTCTATTAAAACACTGTTTTCATGATATCCGCTGTTAATCTCGCGTATTTGGTAGAGATGAAAATATAAACGTTTATCGTGTCTGTAAGGGAGCTTGAAACAATGAAACTAGGCGTAAGAGTACTCTGAAAAGCTTCTCTTGTCCGTAAAACTTATAAGGAAAATTTAAAGGCAGGAAAATGTTAGAGAAATCTAAGAGTACGCTGTGAAAATCAAGAAACAGTCTTTTTAGAGATGGTTTGCTGTCTGTCATCGTGCTTCATGATTTTCAATGTTTTTAAAATTTCCCTCTCAATGAGAGAGGGCTTTTTTATTAAAGCGGGGGAGATTTGTTATGACAGTTAACAATGAAATGGAGAGAAGATGCTGCTTTACCAGCTTTTTTTGTCGCTTCAGTTTCATTTGAATCTATTGCTGTTATGAAAGCATAGTGATTCAATGACTTTAAAAAGGGGTGAATAACATTATCAAGTTTGCAATACAGTGTGATTTTTCACATCGCGGTGTGGGGCAGAAGATGGTCAGCATTTGGGGCATTGTGGGTTCTATATTCTATGCTGGTGCAGTAGGGCGTCTGTTAGCGCATTTATGGAACTATTCCGCATTGAAACGCGTGCTTAATTTCGTGGATCTTTGCAAAGGTCTGGTCAGAAAATCCCATATTTCAAGAGGTTTTTAGAGGGATCTAAAAGCACAGAGGCATCATAAAATTACAAACACCGCACGTTACTGGAGGTGATCAATTTTAGAGCTTAAGGAGCTTATCGGTTTAGTGTTCTTTCATAAAAATGATGAAGGCTGTGGTCAAGGTCTCAGTGTGTTGGTTTCTCGAAAAGTGGTAAATGCTGTATGATTTTATATGCCATTGCCAATGTTATGGATAGGGTGTTCAAATAAAGCATATCATAAAGCGGAATTCTTGTCTTTACGCGATAAGAGGAGGGCTAGGCAAAACAGTAAAAATGCAGTGATAGAGAATATGAAGAATATGAGATATGTTTGACTTAAGGAAAGGTGTTGCTCTGTTAACGAATGTAGCAGAAAGCCAGCAAATACACCCCCTAAGGCTCCACCTATTTGCTGTAATATGCGTGTGATAACGGCTGTATCTTTGACGTATAAACTGTTGACATATTGGATGGGAGCAGACAAACATAAAATGGTGGTGATGCCAAGCCCCACGCCTCTTAGCAAGAATCCAAGTCCATCCATGCTTATATTATAGCCGAAGCATAATAACCCAAAGCTTGAAATCACTAAATCAATTCCTATCATGAAAAAGGGAGATTTTTCTTTCCATTTTTGGTAAATAAATTTCCTGCCAATCCAAGCCCCCACTCCTTGCAGAGCAAGGAGGGCACCGATGATGAGAAGGCTCTTTTCATAGTTTCCTCCCATGGCAACGGCTAGTGGGAAATAAACGAGGAAGCTATAAAAAAGAAATGAAGCAACAAGCCCCATGATCATGGCAATGTATAGCGTGCATTTTTAAATCCGCTAAAGACGATTAATTTGTTTTTTGCTTTCTGATTAGAAACAATGAATAATATGAGAGATATCACGGCTATAAGCGCTAGGATAAAGAGGGCGTTGTGGTTATTGATATTTCTGGCTTCTGTGAGGTAAAAAAACGAAAGAAGCGATATGGAAAACGCTAAAAATGCAAATAAGTTAAATTTTGTTTTTGTTGTTTCGTTGCTCTTTAAATGTTTTGCTCCAAGGGTGAGTGCCAATAAAATAAGCGGAATATTGATAAAAAATAACAAACGCCAAGACACATACTGAGCAAGCGAGACGCCTACCAGCGGACCAAAGGCAGGAGCGAAAGCTGTTGGTACGGCTATGGTGCCCATGGTTTGCCGCACCCGTGTCTGTCCAAATTGTAACGCAATAATGGTTTGGCTAAGGCGCAGCAAAAGACCTGTCCCGAAACCTTGAACGATACGGGCAGATATAATAGTTGGAAAATTATAGCTTAATCCTACCCCCAGTGATCCAAGCATAAAAATGAAGCTTGCAAGAAGCCAAGTGCTTTTTATACTTATTCTTCCTTGCACAAAAGCTGTCATCAGCAATCCCGGCACGGTGGCGAGAAAATAGGATGTTACAACCCATTGTATATTATTTTCTCCGACTGAAAAATAATGCGCAAGGTTAGGAAGGATGACATTGACAATGCTCCCGTCCAGCAGAGGAAGTATGCTGGAAATAATGACGGTATATATGACATACTTTTCTGATTGAGTATAGGAACCTACCTTTTGCATTATTATGCCCCCTGTTGATATTCTTTAAAATATTGGTCCCGCTCTATAAATTACAGGCTTTGAGAATTAATACGCGTTTGTTGGTTGCGATATTGGGATGAATGTGATTGGAAGTGCTGATGGTCCCCAAATGCTTCTCTTGTGTACAAACCCCTCTTCCTCCAAAATGAAGCCATCAGTTAAGCTGATTTTGATGAGTTTATCGAGGAGTCTGTTTACTGTCAATTCACTTTGCATGAGAGCAAAAGCAGAACCTACACGAGACGTGCATGCCTGCTCCATTTGCATTTATTATTTAACATGAAAAATGTGAAAATCTTTATAAATCAAATTATTGACTTAAAAATCCAATGTTTGTTTATAGATCATTTTTATGATTAAATGATTGTTTGGGTGTCAAATGTATTCTCAATAGTTTATAATTTTCTTTTCTTAAATGTGCAGCCCTTTCTGGAAAATGTTCGACAACCTCT
The DNA here is from genome assembly GCF_042196865.1 of Bartonella sp. AC130YNZD. NCBI lineage: Bacteria > Pseudomonadati > Pseudomonadota > Alphaproteobacteria > Hyphomicrobiales > Bartonellaceae > Bartonella > Bartonella sp. AC130YNZD. Next base: position 1,369 of record NZ_JBHIQZ010000046.1, on the reverse strand, counting down.
TGATTGTTTAATAAAAATTAAAATCGGTTATAAGGAAGAGCTTGTAAATTATAGAGTAGGAAAAAGTTGCATTTTATAAACAACAGGGGAGGGCTGTTTCCATAGCCAAAACATTTTTTCAAGTTGTTATGGTATCTTTTTGAAGTGCTTGATCGATAAAAGTTTGATAATTATCAGAAACAATATATTGGGTATTTTCTCCTAAAGCTTTGAAATGTTCACGACCGCAATGGATTTTTGCTTTTTCCAGATTGCGCAACATGTCTTCGAAAATACTTCCTTTACTTTCCACAATAAAATACAGTTTTTCTTACCCATCTTGCTTGAATAATACAGCCCAATCGGGGGTATATGATCCAAGAGGTGTATCAATTTTAAACCATTTAGGCAGTTTCGCATAAACTTTAATCTCATCGTTTTTTTCAAACGATTGTGCAAAACTGAACTCAATATCTGAATCATAAATAACATGATCATAAGTTGATTTATCAGTTTTTGTCATATTCTTTTATAAAAAAATTTGCTTTTATATTTATTAAAATGCATTTTCTATTTTATTTTTTCATATAATTAGCCAATGAAGTGTTTGCTCTAATATCACAATTTGTAAAAGACTATTTTGGTAATTCAATATGAAATTTTTTATGTCGGTTTCTTGTATTGAAAGCAATGGTACGATTTTTGATATCTGTATAAAAATATTTACAAAAAAAATTTTAATAACGCATGATTATAGAATTTTGTCCTTTGTTTGAAGCATGTAAAGTTAAACCATTGTTTATTTGATACATTTAATCTAGAATGCAAATTGTATTCGTATCCTCAAACTAAAATACTGGTATTGAAGTGGTGAGAGTGTTGCTTTGTTGAGAATAGATAATTTGGTAGGTTAGTATTCCCTTTGTATCAGAGAATTCAACTTATTCTCTCATATTGTGTGCGGATGAAATGTTAACCGCATAATGCTTCCTCTTACATGAGATGTAAGATTGATATGTTTTCCACATTGAGAAAAGTTGTTGATCGTAGAGGAATATTTTTCTGCGAAATTTGTTTGGCTTAAATGGAAAAAATAGAGCAATAGCCGCATATTTGTTATGCTGTAACGCATATATAATCGATGGAGTCAACACTTCATTTAAGAAGTTTTTTAAAGGAAAAACATAAAAAATAGAATTATTAAAAAAATCTTTTATTTTGAGGCTTGTTTCTCACGATTATAAAAGCTTCCACGTGGATTTCGAAAATTCTTGTTGTGTTGAAAAACATACAAAAATCAAGAAAATTTTGCAAAAAAGCTGCACTATGCGTGCAGCTTTTTATTGGTTTTATACTTTTTGAGCTATAAGTTTTTAAAGCATGAAAGTGT
>NZ_JBHIQZ010000045.1:0-5839 GCF_042196865.1 Bartonella sp. AC130YNZD | reverse complement strand
GATGGCTATAAACGCATTATAAGATAATTGCTTAATATACATATCATAAAAGAGAGCATTCATAAAAGAAAGCCGTGTCAAGTGATATGACGCGGCTTTCAAATAACGATTATAATGATAGAAAAATAATCATCCACAATGGAGTAATGAATGCATATATACAAAACGTATTATATTGCAAGCGCTCTATTGAGATATGAAAACTTATCAAAAGGAATGTAAATAATGCGTATGATTTTTACTCACTCATTTGAATGAACGCTTTTCATTTCTCTCAAACGTATTAATCATAACGTCTTTATCTTTTAAAGAGATTCATTGAAAACAAAGCCCATGATCAAAATGCTTCTTTTAAAACGTTCCAATATGTTGACCTTAAAATTGAGTTGAGTGAATTCAAATAACTTATATTCTAAAATCAAAACCTATCAAACAAATCAAAACGCTTGATAGCTTTAACAAAACCCGTTTTTTACAGTTGCAAACGTTGGCTTTTAAAACAAACTCTCATAAGACAATAAACAACCGCTTTTATCAAACGCAAGGCTTTAAAAACTGTTATAAACATCCGTTTCAAACGTTTAAACGTTCATTTAGAAAGGCTTTCATAAGTTTCTTTTAAACAGAACTTCTTTGCAAATTAATCGCTCTATATTTGTGCTCTGTACTTTTAAATGGTAACTTTTAAAACGTTTTTTAGTACCATATCTAAGGTAAAATAGTATTTTACTGCTATGGTATTACCCGCCTCCATTTTTTTGTGGAAGCGAATAATTCCGTTCTTAAAAACTAGTCTGCAATCTATTCATTAAAAGGCTTTTCATTTCATAAGATATAAAATACCTCTTTATCGTTTTTTTAACTTTTAGTAAGCGTTTTAAAAGCGATTTTATCCTTAATCCTTTTATGCAATTTTTTAAATTAAACCTATAAGCTTATGACAGGTTCAAACAGTTAATTTCTTTAATGCCATTTTAGAGGTTTTTCCCAATTTGGGGGAAAATTATATGATCTGTATTTTCTATAAATGCGTATCTTTTGATACAATTTATCTTATAACAGTTTCAAACGATTACCCTCTAATAGATAATAAGATATTGCTATAGCATTTTTAGATTTTACGCTTCTTAATTTTGGGGAACAATAATTTTGGTCTTTATACGATTAAACAAACCAATCTTTAAAACAAGATGTGATCTTTAAACGTATACAATTTATGTTATCGATAATTTCAAACAACTAAATTTTTAAACAATGTGATTTGTGCTGTGATAAAAACGTATCATAAGATTTATAAACTGTTATGAATGATATCTGCTTTTCATTTCATTTGAATGTTTACATGCGTTATAATATTTACATCATGATTTGCTTTTTATGGTCTATTCATACATGCCAATCTTATATAAAAAATGATCAATTTAGACACGCATAAAAAGATGGATTCTTGAGTGGATTCATATAAAATAATTGCAAACAACATATTGACTTTATTGTGTTTTTTGATATTATATCGGATAAACAGATGACCAAGCACTTAATTGCTTTGCACGCGTCTCATAAAGAAAATCTGCCGCCGCATCAAAATCACTGTATTTATCTTTAATTGATGTAACAGAACTTTCTAAAAACTGGTTCAAATGTCCATTAAATTCGTGGGTTTCAATGGCTTGCCTTTGAACATCTTGTTGTGCACGAATATACGCATCTTGCTCTTGAAGCTTTTTTCCCATCCAACTCATATAGCCAATGATGTCTTGTGTAGGATCTGGAGGTCCGCCTTCTCCTTCAACGCTTGGTGTCTGAGCTTGGGGTTCATAAAACTTGACAAGCGCTTCACGGGCTTGTTTGGCTTGTTGTTCTGCATGTTGCCGATCTATAGGAACGATTTCTGAAGGCTTGTCAACGGGCTCTGCAACCGGTTCTGGAGGTGTGGCATCATTACTCTCAACGGTTTCGACCTCATAATCACTCTCAAAAGAGCTCTCATCATCAAATACCGGTGCTCCAACTCTGTAATCTTCATTCATCGCTTCGTTCATTTCTGCATTCATTCTCTAACCTCTCTCAAATGCTTCTTCCTCTGTATGTTGCCGCTCTTTCACGCATGATTTGATTTTGCGCTCGTTCATTAAGAATACGCTCTCGTTCAAGCTCATGCTTCTGTTGCATCAATTCCGCTTCCAATTCTGCTCTCTTTTGACGCATGACCAATTCAATCTGCTTGCCTTGTAAATCCATCTGTTGCATCTGACTTTTAGCCGCAATATCTTGCTGCTTTTCCTGCAACTTCATTTCTTGTTCCGGATTCATTTGCTGTTGTTGGGCTTGTTGTGCCATTTGCTGCTGTTGCATCTTCTCACTTACACGATTGAGTAATGACGCAGGCAATGGTGAATAACGAAGCAAATCAAGCATGATATCCGGTGTTACGGCATTTTGAAGCAACGGTAATAATTGCGTGATAATGCCAAAGGTACGCTCTTTCTCATTCGGGCTGGTTGGAGCATCATCCACCACAATATCGTAATCAACACTCATCACCGCTTCACGTGTTAAGGGAATATATTGCGCATTCTCCTCACCCGATATCCTCACCAAACGACCATCAGACAAGTAATTCTGTATCAGATGCAAAATAATCTTACCCTGCCTTTTGCGATACAAACGCAAGCCATCAAATAGACAAGCAAGCAGGTTAAGACTAGATTGACGCCGTTGTGCTTCTAAAATCCCTGCTTGTGAGACTTCTCTCGTCCCGATAAACTCAGGCGATAAGCCCGTAACTTGATTAATCGCTTCCTTGGCTTCATTAAACAGTTGGAAAAAGCCTGCTGGAAATTGGGCGGCGGGTTTGGGCTGTATTTTACCTTCCGCAAAGGCTTTGTCTTCAGCGACTATGATAGCATCGGCGCGCGCCCAATCCTTCATAGCTTGTCTGATATCCTTAAACGCTCCCTCTTCAACAATAATTCCACCTTTAGATTGGCTGTTGAGAATATGCATTACTTGACTGAAATATTTATTTGCCCACCGTTGTGGGTCTTTTGTCGGTCTTACAACTCCATAAAATTGCCGTTCTATCTTGTCAAAATACCCCGTGATACACTCCCAACCCAATTGACCCGCTGGAACCAAAGGTTGATCGGGGCATTCAAGCAATTTCCTGCCTAAAAAAGCGCGTTTAACAACCTTTTTATTGAAAGCTGCCCCTTGAATATCGGGCATCATGCACTGGAGCTGCTTAAATTCCTCTTCACTATAATCACGCAATTCACCTGTCTCTAAATCAGGAGCCTTGTAGTATCGCTCGCTTTCAAACCAACGGCATTCAACAAGCGTTCAAGGCATTGATTTATAATCATAATCTAGCGTTATTCATATTGAATGAGAACCCTGAATAACGTAAGATTCTCTCATCTTAAATCTGTGTATCTTGAATCAATTCATATCACTTGCTTGCACACCACAAGCGGGGCTGACGTGTGGGTAAAAACTATAGCAGAAAGGAGTAAAAATGGTTCTTATGAATCGTCTTAATGCAAGATCTGTCGCAACATTGGGAACTGGCAAATATAATGATGGTGCCGGCTTGCTTCTTCATAAGCGTAAAGATGGAGGTGCTCAATGGCTGTATCGTTATACCATTCATGGGCGGCGTCGCGAAATGGGCTTGGGTGCTTTAAGAGATGTCTCTTTAAAACAAGCCCGTGAATTAGCAACTGGGTGGCGGGCTGTTTTACGTGAAGGGCGTGACCCTATTAAAGAACGTAATAAACAAAAGCGTGAGGCAATAAGCAATCTCCATTACTTAAAAGATATTGCACTAGATACTTTTGAAACTCGTAAAGCTGAATTAAAAGGTGATGGTAAAAATGGTAAATGGTTTACACCTTTACGCCTTCATATTCTCCCTAAACTAGGCTGTTTACCCGTTTCAGAGATTACGCAAACAGAGATACGCAATACCCTTTCTCCCATTTGGCATACAAAGGCTGTAATTGCTCGAACAGCATTGATACGTCTTAATATTTGTCTCAAACATGCGGCTGCATTAGGTGTAGATGTTGATTTACAAGCTGTAGAAAAAGCAAAAGCTCTCTTAGGAAAACAACGCCATAAGGTCACTAATAGACCAGCCATGGATTGGAGAGAGGTTCCGGCTTTTTATAAAACACTCTGTGAAGCATCAACCATAACACAACTGGCTTTGCGTTTGCTTATTCTGACAGGTGTTCGTACCAATCCTTTACGTCATATTCATAAAGATCAAATTGATGGGGATATATGGACCATACCTGCTGAAAATATGAAAGGCAAGCGTGATACAACAAAAGAATTTCGCGTGCCTTTATCAACTGAAGCATTAGAAATTTTAAAACAAGCACGATTGCTTTCTCGTAATGATTTCTTTTTTTCTGCTAAAGGTCGCGGTCCCCTCGCTGAGAAGTGTATGGCTCAATATATGAGAGACAATAAACTTGAAGCCTGCCCGCATGGTTTTCGCTCTAGTTTACGCGATTGGCTAGCAGAAACAACCGATGCTCCCTATGAGGTCGCTGAAACTATTCTAAGTCATACAGTAGGAGGACAAGTAGAGCGCTCCTATCGTCGCACTGACTATCTAGAACAGCGCCGTGTCTATATGGATAAATGGGCGGCTTATGTCACGAGTCAAACCTAAAATATGGGGTGAATAACCCCATTATCTGTGGATAACTTTAGCTCTCTTCTCTCTCATTCTCTCTCAATAAGACTCATAAATTATCACATTAGAAATTGTATAATAAAATATTGTTTTCTATAAATAAAATACCTTCAAAAATGAACCAAAATGTGGTTAATAAATAGTTATGATTTGTTCTCATTTTTTTACTTTTGAAAGGATTTTAGTATGACAGAAAATGATATTCTTTTAACAGACCGTGAAAGTGCAAAACTGCTTCATATGAGTGTTTCAACATTCCGGCGTCATGTTACCAATGGCTCTCTCCCAAAACCTTTAAAATTTGGCTTTTTATCCCGTTGGTTACAATCGGATCTTTTGAATGTAATCGAACAAGCAAAACAGCAACGTTATAACGACGCGGCATAAAAAGAAAACCTTATCACGTAAGGACGGACAAGGCTTTCTCAAACTCATCAACCTGGTGCTTTATTTGGTGTAAATTCAAGGCTTTCTCTACTGAAGCAAGACTTAAGGCTGGCATTCAGGTGCATTTTTATACTTTTTACAAAAAGGGCTGTTCAAACGCTTCTTGACACTGCGCTGTGGTATGACAGCACCTGGACGACAAATGGGAAGGTTTTCAGCTCTAAAAGTATAACACCAATATGGTCCTCCCCATTTGTAGCGGAATCCTGCTTGAATCATGCAAGCATCGATGGAAGCCTCTGCATTGATGCTTAGCTTTCTATTTTCTGGAAAAACATCATAAGGGGTTGGCATACCACATTCTAACAATGCTTTTCCTACCTCAGTAAAATCTGCTCCTGGTTTCTCCCATGCACTCAAAACTCCTGGTGGAGGCTTGTCGATGTTACATCCAGCAATATTTAACAGAATGAGACCACTTAATAATTTCAAGATTTGTTTCATTTTTTTCTTCCTGAATATTTTGAATAAATTGGCGTACGATTAGGTAATCCATAAGCCTGTCGACATATTGAACCTGCATTACCATAACAAGCATGGACACTGGGGTAGCCCTTAAATATTTGCCATGCTTCTTTCCAAGGACCACTTCCAGGAGGTATTTGCCCAAAAGTGTAAGGATTTTTGCCAATCTTTGTACCAACAAAGTCATTTTTATGATTTTCCAAGTTTACGTAATCCTGC
>NZ_JBHIQZ010000044.1:0-5956 GCF_042196865.1 Bartonella sp. AC130YNZD | reverse complement strand
TGAAGAAGCTGTCGTTCTGTTTCTGAGAGATCTTGTTCCTCATGACGTTTCCTACTCATTTTGCCAACCACATAAGCGTGCTCCCTGTTGATTATGTTTCAAGATATCTCTTGCTAGGTTGGAACTGATGACCGCAACATCCTGATTATCCAAATAAATGGGCAACCAGCCACCACAAGAAACAGACCTATTTGCCGCGCACCCAACGAGAAAGTTCAGAGCGCACACCAGCATCACTTTTTTGATTAACTTCATTTTCTACCTCAAGACGGGTTGTTGCTGTCTTTAAAGCATTCTCTGTTTGCTTTTGCCGTTCGCTTTGCTTGCCAAGCTGAAACGCCTTGGCTAAAGCCATAAAAAAAACGGCTAAAGCCGCTGTAAACATCAGAGAATATTTCTTTAGCCAAAAAATCATAAGCGTTGCTCCCCAAACCGCTTGGCGACAATCACTATGCCCGTTACAGCCGCTAAAACCATCATGCCTGCTAATGCCCATTGCACCGGACCATTGCCTGCTAACAAGCCGCCAAAACCAGAACAAGACCCTATAATCGGGGCAAGTGCTTCTATCTTTAAAAGACCGCTTGCTGTTTTCGTTTCTACCCTTTGATAATTCGAAGAAACATAAGCCCCTTTTACCCATAATCCCGCTTCTGCTGCTCGACGGTTGGCTAAACCCGCAAGAGGCTTCCCACCGACCTTATTCCATTTCTGTAATTCTAAGGGTACGGCTTCATAATCCCCTTGATTAAGCTTCTTCAACAAGGTTGACTTGCGAAAAGCTGCTGTTCCTACATTATAGCAAAATGAGACCAATGCCGCGAATTGGCAATCCGTTAACGAAACCGTCACCGATTCCTCGACCGTCTGCTCAAATTGCTTTAAGTCTTCACAAAGGATTTCTTCTGCTTGCTTTTGCGTAATACGCATGCCTTTTTTGACAAGGGGGTGACCCGCATTGCTGGTGTGACCATAACCAATCGTCCAGATACATGCCGTGTCTCTATATGCCTCTAAACGCAAACCTTCCCATTGTTTGATAAGCTCTAATCCTTCTTTCGATATCTTTCTCATCTGACGCTCCATAAAAAAAGCCCCACAAAAGTGAGGCTGGATAAAAATGTTTTTTTATGATCTCTATTGACTATGCTCTTTGATCAGCTGCTCGACTTCTTCAACACGAAAGCCAAGTTGAAAGAGCGGCGCATAGTCGCTTTCCTGTAATTCATACTGACAACGCTTTTCTACAAAATCACCATTTGAATCAAACGGTATTTCTGTTGTTCGACAAACCTTATGCGTATCATCTTCTACCCCCTCTTCCCCTTCACTGAGTTCTTTGACAAAAAACCAATAAAAACGCGTTGTCAAAAGCATCTCTAGCCTTCTTACTGTTTCAACTTTGTCAAAAGAAAGCATGTTCAGATAATCTTCTTTGCTATTTAAATGTTCTGGATATTCTATCATCTCTCCCTCCTAAACAAAATGACGCGTATGGCTACATCCACGCGCCGCAACTTGTTCATTTCCACCATTGACGATCATGGTGGCTCGAGTAAAACGCCCATTATCCGTTGTATTACTCCAGCTACCACCCCCTAACAATGCTCTCATTTCAAACGTATTTTGCGTACGGCTTATGGGTATAGGAAACGTGCCCGATAAAAATTGCCAAACATAACCGCAACCATCCTCACAACCGATATGCGAGATCATTCGACGATTCGCCGTATCCTTATATCCACCTGAAACCTTAGAGGTTGGTTCTTTCTTGCCAACAATATGTGTCTTTTCATTGCTTCCATACATAGCAGAAGCAAACGCTTCATCACTCAGTAAAGATTTTTTAACACGCGCCATATCTGTTACATGTTCGGTATAATTACGGTTTGTTGTTATATTGGTACGATACATTGATTTCGTATTTTCACCCGTCCCTGATTGAAGATAAATATCAACCCAAAGATCTGTAGAGGGGTCATAAACCATACCTTCTGGTGAACTATGCGGACGGTGATTGAGACACCAAACTGAATTGGGTAAAATATCCCCTGCTCTATAACCAGACAATGAATGACCGGAAATCGTACCAACATCCGCACAGAGCGTATGAAACCCTCCTATCTTTCGCGAATTACTCACTGTGTAATCCCTTGGATACGTAGAGTTTTCTGATAAAACAAATTTATGAGACTGTCCTCCATCAGAAACCAAATAAACATAATAATCCTTCCCCGCCGAAAGAGAAGGAACGCTTATTCTTGTATCTACCGTATAACTTGCAACCAAAGTATCATTGCCTAATGCCAAAGTTATGCGTGTTCCTTTTTTCAAGGTTAATTGCGCTTTGCCTGTCGCTACAAGAAACGGTGTGGAAATTGAAAAAACCGTTAAATTGGACTGTTTCAGTAAATTGTTTACCTCTTCCGCTAGCGCTTTTGCCTGTGAAGCTACTGTATGGGCTGTTGTTGCCGTTGCTAGGGAACTCTTGATCCCTCCAAGCTCTTGTTTCGTCGTATCGGCGGTTGTTTTGGCTTCTTCTGCTGTCCTTTTCGCTCTATCGGCTACTTCCTTGGCTTTTTCGGCTTCGCTCTTGGCTTGATAGGCTTGTGAATCTGCCGACTCGGCTTTTTTCTTGGCTTCGTCTGAGTACATCCGCGCTAAACTTACGGGGGCTTTAAAATTCTCAACCACTTGGTTGATATCGATAACCCTACTCCTCGCAGACGAGGCTATTTTCTCTGCATTTTCTGCCTGATTGCGCGCTTGCGTCGCATCATGTCTTGCATAACCAGCAGACTCCTTGGCTTCCTTGGCTATTTTTTGTGCCTCTTCCGCTTCTTCTTCTAAAGACGCGGCTTTCTTACCCGCTGTTTCGGCTGCCCTCTGCGCCTCTCCTGCTATATATTTTGCATTACTCGCTATTTCCTTGGCTTTTTCTACTTCATTCTTGGCTTCATACGCTCGGTCATCGGCTTTCTCCGCTATTTTCTTGGCTTCTTCACCTGCCATTTCTGCTAATCTGGCTATAGTCTTAGCGTTATTGGCGGCTTCATTCGCGTCGTAAGCTTTACTCCACGCTTCATTCGCTGTGCTTTTTACTTTTTCCACCTCACTACGCGCTTGCTCCGCATCATGGTTAGCATAACCTGCTGTCTGTTTGGCTTCTTTAGCTATTTTTTGTGCTTCTTCTGCGGCTGCTTCTAAAGACGCGGCTTTTTTACCCGCTGTTTCAGCTGCCTTCTGCGCCTCTCCTGCTGCATATTTTGCACTATTGGCTATTTCCTTGGCTTTTCCGGCTTCATCTTTTGCTTCATACGCGTAGTTATTGGCTTTCTCCGCTATTTTCTTGGCTTCTTCGCCTGCCGTTTCTGCTAAACTTGCTGTAAGCTTAGCACTATCTGCTGTTTCATTCGCTTTGTGGGCTTTATTCCACGCTGCATTCGCTGTGCTTTTTGCATTTTCCACCTCACTACGCGCTTGCTCCGCATCATGTTTGGCATAACCTGCTGTCTGTTTGGCTTCTTGTGCTATTTTCTCGGCTTCTTCCGCTTTACGCTTCGCCTCTTGTGCTATGCCCTTCACCGCTTCCCCACTCACCTGCCCTGCCGTCTCTCCTGAACGCGCCGCAGACTCTGCTACCGCTTTCGCTTCCAAAGCTATTCTAGAGGCTTCTGTTGTGCTCTGTTGGGCTTGCTCCGCTTTCGCTATTGCACTATCTGCTGCACTTTTCGCTTCTAAGGCTATCACTTTGGCATTACTTGCCTCTTCTTTTGCTTCTTCTGATACACTCTTCGAAGAAGTCGCTGTTTGATTTGCTTCATTCGCAACTCTCTCTACACTTTCTGCTTTAACCTTTGCTTCTTCTGATAAACTTTTAGCATTAGAGGCTGTTTGACTTGCTTGTTCACTCGTGGATTTCGCTTCAGTCGCAACAGTCTTTAAACTTTCCGCTTTAGATTTCGCATCGCTAGCCTCTCTTACAGCTTGCTCTACTTTCTCTGTTGCACTATCCGCTGCACTCTTGGCTTCTTCTGCTGTGCTCTTCGCTGCATTCGCAACTGTAACAGCGCTTTCTGATGCTACTTTGGCTTCCTTAGCTACGCTCTCTGCTGTTTCTGTCGCTGTCGCTACCGATTGTTTTACTTCCTCCACTAAACCTTTTGCCTCAACAGCTGTCGTTTTACTTTCATTGGCTAACGTTGCTGCCTGATCTGCTACTTTCTTCGCTTCAGCGGCTTTAGACAGTGCTTCTGAGGCATCTTGTTGCGCTGTTGATGTCTCTAACGCCTGTTTGGCTTCTTGCGCCATAGTCTTGGCTTCAGAAGCTGTGATTGTCGCATCATCCGCCTTCTTTTCCGCTCTTGCGGCTTTCTCTTCTGCCGTCTCTGCTGTGCTCTTAGCTTCACTCGACTTCGTTAACGCTTCTAAAGCTTTTTGCCCGATCTCATCACCTGTCTGTTTAGCTGTGGTAGCGGTCGATAATGCCGTTTCTGCAATACCTTTCACTTCTTCTGAAATATTCTTGACATCATTGACTGAGGTTAGCGCTGTAGACGCTTTATCCTTCGCAGCATTCGCTTCTGTAAGCGCATTGGTAGAGGCATTTTGGGCTTCTGTTGCGAGTTGTTTGGCTTCTTCACAAACTCTCTTACTTGTCTGTGCAACTCTCTCGGCTTCCTCTGATTTCTTCTGAACAGCTTCTGCAACTCTCTTAATAGAGGAAACGGAGGCTTTAACTTCTTCACACGCATCCTTTGTCTGTTCTGAAAGAGCCTTTGCCTCTTCTGATGTGCTTACCGCTGTCTCTGATTGTGACTTGGCATCATTCGACGCTGTCAATGCATCAGCAGCTGTCTGTTTGGCTTCTTCTGAGAGTGTCTTAGATGACTCTGCTATCTGTTTGGATTCTCTTGACTCCGTTAATGCCTTCTCTACTGCCGTTTGTACTTGAGACGCTGTTTTTGTAAGTTCTGTAACAGAAGATGTCGCACCTTCTGATAACTCTTTTGCTTGTTCTGCAATATCCTTCGCATCAGCGGCTGTCTGGTTGGCTCCATCTGCCTTTAGACTTGCTTGTGTCGCTACCGTCCTAACTTCATGACACGTTGCTACCGCTGTTGCTGCTACTTGCGTCGTCTCTGTTGCTGTTTGTGAAGCCTCTCTCGCTGTTTGTTCTGCACGCTCTGCAATCGACTTCGATTCATCGGCTAATCTCTTTGCTTCTGTCGAGACATGGACGGCATTCTCACTAGCCTGCTTGACCTCTGTAAAACTTTGTAATGCCGTAGCCAATGAACCTTTCGTACTACTTATTTCCCCTGTAGCTCTATCAACTGCTGCTTTTGTCTCTTCTGCCATGCGCTTCGCTGCATCAGAAGTATTCTTGGCTTCTTCTGCTAAGCCATTGGCTGTATCCGCTGTCTCTTTCGCAAGGCTAGCCGTTGTCGTCGCTGCTTTAGCTTCTTCCTTCGCTTCATGAGACGTCGTAAGCGCTGTTGTCGCTGTTTGAACTGTTTTCGTCACTTCGCTAAGCGCTTGTTCCGAAACCCTCTTCGATTCTTCTGCAACCTGTTGCGCACCATTCGCACGCGACATGGCTTTTTCTGCTTCTTGACGTGCATTAACAACCTGCTCTAACGGCGCAAAGGTTTCATACGAATACAAAGAGGCCGTCCCTAAAAGCTTCGGAACAACAACGCTGTCTTGCGAAGTCCCTTCTCTGATTTCCTCTTTCGTTGCAACAGGTATCAAATATTCATGTTCATGATCGGGTATCTTCATCTGTTTTATTCCTTCATTCAGAGGGCTTCATCCAATGAACACTCTTTCAAATCTTCAAGCTCTTCGCTTAACGCCTCTAAGCGCTTCTCTAAATCTTTCAGTGAACCATCAAGCTCTGTTTTCAATGCGGCTTTCAGTAAATCAAAAACGCCAGTAAGCGGCGCATGCACAA
>NZ_JBHIQZ010000043.1:0-6182 GCF_042196865.1 Bartonella sp. AC130YNZD | reverse complement strand
AATGCTCCACTTCACTATTGTAAAAAGCAATCATATTACTCATATTCTTCGCGAGAGTTTCACGACTTGAATTGTATGCCCAAGCATCACGATTAGTCTGTATACCACACGAAAAAGTCTCAAAGAGCTTTTTATCATGCCCTTTTTTAATACCTAGAGCTAGGAATGTCTTGAAACTGTCATCGCGTTGACCAAGCCAATCACCATGTTTATCTGGTGTAATCGTTTGCCAACCTAATTTATCCGTAATATCATCAATGCTCTCAAGGGACTTAATGATCGTAAGCTTTTCTTTTATCTTGAGATAATCTCCAATATCATGGAAATATATTTTCCCCTGTTGTTTGGATTCCGGATTTTTTACGAGAATAGATATAGCAATGGGAGCACGAGAACCTTCACCAAAAATCCCACCACCTTCTTTTTTACGTTGTTCTCCAGAGGTTCGTGCATTCCCCCGTAAATGGAAAATGTAAAGGCTGCTAAATTCCTTAACAAGGCATTTTCGTAAACCGTTCAGAGAATGTCCAGTGATAAAGCCCGCATTTGTAACAAAACCAATAACACCACAGTCTTTTATACGGTCACTAGCCCAGCGAATAGCACGAATATAACTGTCATAAAGTGCTTGCATATTGATTGATTCAGATTGAGCAGCATAAGTTTCACCAATACGTTTATCTAATATCGGATAAGGAGTATTTTTTGCATTATCATTAGCACTTTTTTGTCCTATAGAATAAGGGGGGTTACCAAAGATAACTTCGATATCTAGTTTCTTTTGATGTTCCAAATATTCACTATTTTCTTTAAACAATTCCTGTAGCAAGTTCTTCTCTTCAAGCATCCGAAACGTATCAGCCAAACCAATATGCTTGAAAGGGATATATTCACCTTTCATAAGACTATGATAAGTCGATTCAATGTTAATCGCTGCTATGTAATAGGCAAGCAAAACAATCTCATTGGCGTGGATATCATGACGGAATTTATATTCCATATCCTCTGGTTTGATGAGATTAGATTGTAAAAGCCGTGTGATAAAAGTACCTGTCCCCGTAAAAGGGTCAAGAATAGAGACACCTCGTGACCCCAAGCTTTTTCCAAATTCATTACGCAAAACATCATCAACAGAATGAATGATAAAATCCACAACCTCAACGGGCGTATAAACAATCCCAAGCCTATCCGTGGTTTTCTTAAATGCCTTGGCAAAAAAGCTTTCATAAAGCGTAATAATAAGATTTTGCCTTGCTAAAGGCGAGGTAATCCCAGAAGCACGAAGCCTTACACTGTTATAAAACTCTTGTAATTCCTTGGATTCTTCCTCGATATTGGTTTTATCGAGTTCTGTTAAGATTTTTTCCATGGCTTGCGAAATGGCATTGTTCTGAACAAATTCATTGCCCTCAAACAAGGCTTCAAACACGGGACGCGTCACAAGATGTTGGGCTAACATCTCAATGGCTTCCTCTTGTTTTATTTCACTGTTTAAATTGTTCTTTAATTCCTTATGAAAGGCATCAAAAGAATGAAAGGCTTCACTGTTTTCATCAACAAGCAGGTTTTGAAGATGGGTGATATGATTTTGTGCAATCTCAGCAACATTACCCGCCCAATTTTCCCAATAATCCGCAATAGCAAATTTCTTCGCAAGAAGGGTTTTGAGAGCATTGGGAAACTCTTTATAAAAAGGTAATCGTCCTGTTACGCTATGAATAGTTTGTGGTTCATGAGCGGCTTTTCCAATCTCAAGTTCCATATGTTCTGATTTTTCATGGATATGGAGTTTATCCTCAACCGCGGTCATACTCTTTAAGGCGACAATCTCCAAAACATCACTAACGTCTTGCCCTAAAATCATCTGGTTAAGGGTTATTTTAAAATTCTCATCATGAGCAAGCAAAGCATTGATCACTTGCCAAACAACACTGTATTTCTTATTGTTCTTTAAAGCTTTTTCGGGGTCAATTCCAGCCGGCACCCCAACGGGTAAAATGATATAGCCTCTTTTCTTGCCCTTCGCGCGGCGCATCACACGTCCTACCGCCTGTATCACATTCACTTGGCTTTTACGCGGGTGTAAAAACATCACCGCATCCAAGGTAGGCACATCCACACCCTCAGACAGACAGCGTACATTGGTGAGCACACGACAGTGATTTTCCCCCACATTTTCTTCCAACCAATCCAGTTTTCTTGACCGTTCCTTGGCACCATCCTTCCCATCAATATGATCAACTTCACAGATTAGAGGAGGCGTATCGGGGTGGTTTTGATAAAGTCTATTGAAAATCCTCTTAACACCTTTTCCTTGAAAGGTATCACGGATATTTTTAGAGGTCTTGATATCTTTACAAAAAGCCAAGGCACGACGCATGGGGCTCGTATCATCTCCAAGATCATTTTTCAGATCCAGTTTAGTTAAAGCTTGATAACAGCCAACAATTTTTGTTCTATAATCGAGAAGAAGTTCATAATCTTTACTTGTGGTAGGCATCTCCATGGTTTTACTGATTTCCCCCTCATCAACACCCAAAACAATAATCTTATAA
The DNA here is from genome assembly GCF_042196865.1 of Bartonella sp. AC130YNZD. NCBI lineage: Bacteria > Pseudomonadati > Pseudomonadota > Alphaproteobacteria > Hyphomicrobiales > Bartonellaceae > Bartonella > Bartonella sp. AC130YNZD. Next base: position 3,627 of record NZ_JBHIQZ010000043.1, on the reverse strand, counting down.
GGGGTTAACAGTTCATTCTTGACCGCATCGGTAAAACTGTAGGTATAAAGCACTTTTCCATAAACTGTTTCATCATCCATAGAGGCTAAAACAGCATCAACCTCATCCGTATTCCTTTTCAGCTTATCACTAAAAATCTTAGGCGTTGCTGTCATGTATAGACGTTTTTTGCCTCGAATAAGAGTGTTATCGTGAACCTTGATAAAATCAGATTCATTGTCCTCTGTTCCTAATGAAGCCCCCGTTGTTCTATGCGCCTCATCACAAATAATCAAATCAAAGGCTGCTAAACCATGATCCTTTTGCGCATCAACAATGACTTGTATTGATTGATAGGTCGCAAAAATAACACTCATCGCATGGGGAGAAGAGTTGCCTACTTTCTCGACAAGCTTAGAGGCATCTGTGGTAGCAGGGAGGGCTAAATCAGATGCCGATAATTCCCCATCATCTTCTTGGTTTTTACGCCGCTTGCCGATTTGCTTATCCGAACACACGGCAAAGCAACGCAAGGGCACTTGTGCATCGGCGGTCCATTCACGGATTGTTTGCGAGACTAAAGCAAGAGAGGGGACTAAAAACAACACACGCTTGCCTTTTCCTGCTATGGTTTCTGCTATCTTAAGACTGGTGAAAGTTTTGCCCGTTCCACATGCCATAATCAGCTTGCCACGGTCTGCTTCTTTTAAACCTTCACAAACCGCTTTGAGTGCTTCTTTCTGATGATCTAAAAGCTTTTTTTTCTTTTGCTCGTAAAGGACAATGTTGCCTGTCTTATCAAAGAGACCCCAATCAATTTGACTATTGTCCATATCAAACAGATTAATCCGATAAACCGAAACCGCTTGCCCTTCAATCATGGTATTGGCATTTTCGCTTAAGTCTTTTTCGGTGCTATCAATGAGAAGACGGTATTTAAATCTCTTTTTACCAGAAATGGCGATAAAGCTTTCAATATCATCTTGGGTAATCTGATGATTGGTCTCATAAAATTGACAGCGAATAGCAACGTAATCGTCTTGATCACGAATTTTCGCCACCAAATCAATATCGGTGTCTGTATCGCTTCCTTTCCAACCCTTTTCGTCAGCGACCTCTCTATAAGTTTGCACCTTTTCGTATTCTTGCTTTTGAAGCGGGTCTTGCGTCAAATAGGCAATGACAAACTTTTCAAAAGCAGCTTGCTTTTCTTGCTCTGATATCGCTTGATCACGATAGGCTTGTAAGAGAGAGCGTAAAGAGACATGTTTATTATCAGAATAAAGAGGGTGAGACATAAAGAACAGACTCCATGACAATATATTCTACTGATTAATTATCTTTAAAAGAATCAAAGTGAAGCCTATTAAATCCATTTTGAGTAAATGGTGAAAAAAAATGCAGAAAACTGCTAAAAAAGCCGCTCTTTTTTTCAAAAGGGTTTTTTAAAGGTTGTTTATCAACAGCCCATGACACAGCGCAAGATCAGCAGAATAGTAAAATTTGCTATTTGTTTTATGAAAAAAGACAAATTTGATATGTGCTTTAAAATATCAGAATAAGTACTTTGATAAGTTTTATAGAGAGGTTTTGTAGGTTCTTAAAACCCCCAAAACCCCTACAAAACCCCTTTTTATATATATTATAGATTGTATTTACATATTATATTTAATATAGGTTGTTTCTTTAAAACATTAACATATTGAAATATAATGATTTTTATTTTGGATTAAAAAAATAAAATAATACGTACAAAAAGCCCCCCCAAAACTCATAATGGGGAGTGCTTTGAATAGTTCACTGTTATATTGTTAATGTTCTATAAGATTTCCAAATTGCCTCAGTGTGATGTTTTATGGCTTGTCACTAAGGGATTCCATTCATAGCGTATGGTAGGGCGACCGCCTTGTGAGCTCTTGTCTCCAGAGATTTCACGTATATAGTTACAACGGCATAAAAGCTCTAAAGCTTGCTTAACGGCTTCATTATCTTTGAAACATTTCCAATCACGTTTATAAATATCCCTTGTTGTAAAAACATCGGGTAAACAATCACAACGTTCGACAATTAATTTTGCCCCCTCTGTTGCTAAGCTATCCGCCGCCGCATAAAGCCTTTTGACATGACTTAACAAATATTTTTCCCAATACAAGGCTCTTTCAAGCGCATTTCTATTGATTTCAAAACTCCCACCATCAGCCAGTTCAAAAATCAACGCAAGGGTTGGTATGGTTTGATTCATTTTCAAAAGATGTGCTTTTAAACTTGCAGAGAAATGACCATTCTTTATTCTTTTCTGAAAATCTTCCCACCATTCACGAAACATTTCTTGGGCTTCGGCAGAAAAGCGTATAGTTATCGGATATTTTGGTGATCCTAATGGTTTATCATAAAGAGAACGAAAAACCCCTTGATAACTTTCCCATGCCTTTTGATTAGGAGGTCTATCAACCCATAACTGCTCTTGTCGTTCATCGGGAAAGATCAGCATTTGAAACCGTTGCATAAGACCATCATCGTTTATTCCACGGTGCATGTCTTGAATAATGGGAATAATACGTGCAGGTTGAATACCCCCTATAATAGAGACAGTTGCATTGGGAATAAAAATGGTTCCCCGTCCTATACGGTCATAGGTGTAAGACTTATTGCCATTAAAAGCTGTTAGATAGAAAGAACGGTCTGATTGATATTCCTTTCTTGCCAGATTAGATAAAAAACCAGCTAATTCATCACGAACCAACAAGAGACCACGGGGGTTTTCTTTTAAGAGTTCCCCAAGCTTTTCAACGGTCACATCATTGACGATAAGACGGCGTTTTATAGAACTGTCATCTTCCTCACTTTCTTTGTGTTCAAGAGTTTGTGAAAGAAGAGCAAGGGCTTGTTCTTCGTCTTGATCTTTGAGTGCTTTATAGGCTTGTTTTTTCTTTTCTCGTTTATCTAATTCACTAAGAATCTCTTTTGTTTCTTGCTGTTTTTTCTTCTTTACCCACTCTTGATGCCATTCATCTTGAAATTCATAAAGAGGTTCTAAAGCAGCGTCCATGGTACCTGTTTTCATGGTCGAAGGTTCCCCCACAATGACACCCCAGAGATTAGGAACAATTTTCCAATTGGCATGTTGTTTTGGGGCAACCCGCACGCCATTGCCAATCACAGCAGCCAAAGCACAGAGAGCAGAGATAGCAATAAAATCCATAGGGGCTTGTTGGCTATCCGCAACGTCATAAACATAGTTCATTAATGGCGTTGGCAACTGTAATAAGCTAAAAGGCTCGACGGGTAAGAGAGCCGCCGTGATAGGCTTTATTTCGCCCCAACCATTTTGTTGCAATGCGATTTCATAAGGAATGGCTTCTAAACAAGTCTTATCATTTAAAGAGCCGTTATCATTATCATTTAAAGGAGTATTATTCTCTAACTTAAAAGAACACATCATTTTTAATCCTATAACATTGCGTCATAGGACGGATTATGCACTCTCTAGATTGATGAGTTTGAGAAAGCCTTGTCCGTCCTTACGTGACAAGGTTTTTTTTATGCCACGTCGTTATAACGTTGCTGTTTCGCTTGCTCGATGACATTCAAAAGATCCGATTGTAACCAACGGGATAAAAAACCAAATTTTAAGGGTTTTGGGAGAGA
>NZ_JBHIQZ010000042.1:0-6203 GCF_042196865.1 Bartonella sp. AC130YNZD | reverse complement strand
CAACTTAACAAATTGCAAGAACAAATTCAGCAAGGCAAACAACAGCTTGACCAATTAAAGAGCCAACTCGATCAAGCAAAACAATTATATAACTCCTTGAATGGAAAAACAGATTTGTCTGCTCTTCAAGAATTGCTCAACAAACAAGGGAATAATGCTGCTCTCCCCTCTGATTTTAATCATTTAGAACAATCAATAGATGGCACCGGGGGTGGTAGCGGAAACACTGAAAAATGGAAAGAAAAACTTTTATACAAAGAACCATCGGGTGGTGGAGGATCAAAAGAAGCAGTTGATGCCTTTTACAAGCAAGAAGTGGAAAAATTGCACAATCGCAATGTAGGACAAGCAGCAACAGGGCAAGCTGTTTACGAAGATGCCGATAAAAAGAAAGAAGCCATTAGTAAGATTATTGAAAAACTGAAAAATGCTAAAACCGCTGCTGAAGTTCAAGATGCTCAAACACAATTAGCAGCTATACAAGCAATATTACAAGCAGAGGCTTTACAAACTCAAGCTACTTCTATGATTCAACAAGCTCAATCTGAAGCTGAAGCAATACGGATTAGAGAAGAAGCTAGTAAAAGATACCAAGATTATGCAAATCAACTTCGCGGTCATTAAAAGTTAAAGAGGGACTTAATCATGAACAAAGTTATTATCGCAGCACTACTACTTAGCACAGGGCTGGTCACCGCTGGATGTGAAAAAACCTACAGTGTAGAAGATTTTAAGAAAGATGAAAATTTACTTAAAGAATGGGCGGTGAGATGTGGATTTACAGGAAATTCGAAAAACTGTCAAAATGCACGATTAGCCGATCATCAAATTCATGAAGAACGTCGGGCAAAAATTGACGAAGAAAATCGTAAACGTAGAGAAGAATTTGAGAAAAAACAACAAGAAGAAGAAGCTAAGAGAAAAGCGGAATATGAAAAAAGGAGAGCACAACAAAAACGCGATAATAATTTTGATCCATAAAAATTATTATAACAATTAGGAATAATAGTATTTACAAAAATTTTATAAAATGGATATCCAATGGTAACAAAAGAAATATTTACCATGATAGATCAGCGTTTAATGAATGCTCTTACAGATATAATGGATAAAACTATTAGCAATCTTTCAGGCGCTTTATCTGTTCCTCTTCAATCAGCTTGTATAATCTATATAGCATTTATAGGTTACAACATTATCTATGGGCGTTCTTCTATGCCTTTATGGGATTTTATAGCAACAACTTTCAAACTTGGCATCATCGTTACACTCACCACAAAAGCCGCTAGCTATAACACATGGATTACAAATATATTTTTCACTGATCTGCCTAATGCCATTTCAAATGCTACACAAGGTGCAGTTTCTGATAAGAATGTCTGGGACAATATGATACAAAATGCTTATGCGCACGCCTTTGATGCAGCAAATAAATACAACGGATGGACTGAAGTTGGTACGTATATTGTTAACTGGATTGCTGGTCTTATTTGCTTAATTATTTCTGGGGTGTTTTGCACCATTGGTTTTATCGTCACAATATTTGCTAAATTTGGATCATTTCTTGTCATATCAGTGGGACCAATATTTATGGGTTTTGCTCTATTTTCAACAACAAGGCGTTTTACAGAAGCGTGGTTAGGACAACTCGCAAACTTCATTATTCTGCAAGTATTAGTCGTGTTGCTTGGTAACGTATATGTAAGTCTTGCAATGGAAATCCTTTCAGGTGACCTTACAGATATCATGTTTTCTGTACTTCAATTTTTGGTTATTGGCATTGGTGGGATTTATCTTTTCATCCATTTACCCGGAATTGCATCCGCTTTAGCTTCTGGAGGAGCAGCTCTTACAGGATCAACACATTTAGCTCACCATTCTAGTAGAGCAGCGGGGCGTGGTGCTCTTGCAGCCGCTCGTTCTGGTATTAGTGGTCTAAGAGGTTTGGGGTCAAAATTTAGAGGAGGTTAATACCACAAATGCGGGGTTTTAAAAAAATTGGGATTATCTTACCATTTCTCTTTCTCAGTGGCTGCATGTCTTCACCAAACACACTGAAGTCACTCCCAAGGTGCGATGGATATTCTAAACGTCCACTCAACAGATCAATGTGGAATTGGGAAGGGAAAAAACCCACGCCCACGCCCATTATCATCAGTAACAACACACCTTCAACCCTAAAAGAAGGTAAGCTGGAAATGCTTCTGGCACAAAAATTAACGGATGAAGAAATCAAATCTTACAAAAATTGCGGGCAAAAAGCATGAAAGAAAACGCCGTAGAACAATATATTGCTGAAGCACGCTCGTTCGATCAAGATCGCATGCTCGCCTCACGCCGCACCACCCGCATCTCGCTTGCAATCGCCGGTATCGCGGTTGCTGTTGCAATAATGTCTTCTCTCGCGGTCATCACCCTCACGCCCCTTAAAACCGTAGAACCCTTTGTCATCCGCGTTGATAATTCAACCGGCATCACTGAAGTCGTAGAAGCCTTAAAAGAAGGTCCAACAAACGTCGACGAAGCCATCACACGCTATTTTGCAGCAAAATATGTCCGCTTCCGTGAAGGTTTCGTCGTAGAAGAAACACAAAATAACTTCGAAACCATCTCTCTCCTCTCTTCACCTGAAGAACGAGAAAGATTTGCTGGATGGTACGGCGCAAAAAATCCCCAAAGTCCTCAAATTCTTTATAAACACGCCACCGTTACAATAACAATAAAATCAATTTCTTTTATCAATGAAAATGTCGCCCAAGTGCGTTACTACAGAACTGTGCGTAACAACGACAACAACAAAGAATTCATCACCCACTGGGTTGCAACACTCACCTTTGAATATACCAATGCCCCTATCTCTGTCCAAAACCGTTTGATAAATCCTCTAGGGTTTATTGTTAATGAATATAGAACCGATCCGGAAGTGGTCAACTGATCATGACAAAAAAATTCCTTTTTCTCATTCTTAGGATTGCTGTTGCCTTTTCTTTGACAAATATAAGCTACGCGAGTGTTTTTCCCACCCGCGCGCCAAGCGATAGCCGCATTCGCTTTATCAATTATGATGCTTATAATGTCACAAAAATTATTGGCTCCATACGCTCATCGGTACAAATAGAATTTTCTCCCAATGAAGAAATTGCCCATGTGGCAATTGGCAACAGTGTTGCATGGGAAGTCGCCCCCGCTGGCAATATTCTTTTCCTTAAAGCAAGAGAAGTCCAACCCATTACCAATCTCCAAGTCGTCACCACAAAGCTTGATGGCTCAAAGCGCTCCTATCAATTTGAACTTACGATCAAAGATGGGGAAATTTCATCTGGACAAGAAACATATTTCCTTGTGAAATTTCGCTATCCCCAAGACGAAGCAGAACAAAGAAGACTCGCAGCCCTTATGCGACAAGAAAAAAAACAATCCCAACAGATTGATGGTATCTTCAACGCTTCTGAAACCTACGGACCTCGCAATTGGGCTTACACCGCTCAAGGATCGAGCGTGCTCGAACCCTCCTCCGTTTATGACAATGGCAAAACCACAACATTTACATTTCCAGACAACCAAGAAATCCCTGCCATTTACATTGTCAGCAATGACGGTACAGAATCGCTGGTTCCCAAAACCACAAGAGGCAACATGGTGATTGTCCATGCCATTAGCGCACGCTTCACCCTAAGACAGGGAAGAAACGTCCTATGCGTCTTTAACGAAGCCTATCAACCAAAAGGCACAAATCCAAATACCGGAACAACCTCACCATCTGTTGAACGTAAAGTTGCATCAGATCTTTAAATAAGCGGGAATTGAAGGGGACAACACATGAGTGATAAATCAATCATCGAAGATCGCGGATCTATTGGGGATGGCAAAAATAATACATCAAAATCGGATACAAAAAAAATAATCATTATTATAGCTTTTGTAGGATTTTGCGCATATGTGCTTTGGAATATATTTTCAACACCACCAACATCAAAAGACACGGCAAATATCCATAAAAAACAAGAATTTAATAACTCAGTTACTCCCTTAGAATTAGTTTCCGCTGAATCACAAGCAAAAATTGCTCCAATTACACTACCAACACCATCACCAACACCAGAAAAAATAGTTGAACATGATCCTTTACTTGATGCAGCACAACGTTCTCCCGTATTGGCTTTTACGAGCAATACCCCCCCTTCTTCAACTCAAATGCCGAGAAATAACTATAGTAATAATATAAGTGAAACTCCTAATAATGATTCACAAAGTTTTTCCTCACTTCTAAAGCCTACAAAAATAGAAGGTACAAGAGCTGGGATCATGGGAAATAGAAACTTTATCATCGCCATGGGAACTTCTATCCCCTGTATATTAGAAACCGCATTAAACAGTGACCAACCAGGTTTTGCAAGCTGCATAATCAACCGTGATATCCTCTCTGACAATGGGCGCGTTGTTTTGCTTGATAAAGGAACCCAAGTCGTTGGTGAATACCGAGGAGGACTTAAAAAGGGTCAATCTCGCCTCTTTGTGCTCTGGACAAGAGCAAAAACCCCAACCGGTGTCATCATCAATCTTGCATCTCCTGCAACTGACAGTTTAGGCAGAGCTGGTTTTGACGGCAACGTCAACACCCATTGGTGGGAACGCTTCAGTTCAGCATTATTACTCACCGTTGTTGATAGCGTTACAACAAACCTAACCAATAAAAAGAAAGGCAATTCTAACTCAGGTGGTGGTTTCAACAGCTCTGAAGCAAGCAATATCGGAAAAGATACAGCCACCGTTGCTCTTGAAAATCAAATCAACATCCCTCCTACCCTAGAAAAATTTCAAGGCGAACTCGTCAACATCTTTGTAGCAAGAGATCTCGATTTTTCATCTGTCTATAAACTAACCGTAAAGAGCAAAAGAAACCGCTCTACTCCCGGCTATTCCTTTTTTCATTAAGCCAATAAAGTCACATTATGCCCTCAGCAAAAAATGCAGAACGAGCTTCCATCGTTTTAACAAAATTAAAGATCTTAGATGACTTCCTCAATAATGAGAATTTATTTGAAATTGTTATCAATCGCCCCGGCGAAGTAATCGTTGAGGGTCCCAATGGTTGGCAAACCCACATCTTAAAAGAACTAACCTACAGCGAACTAGAGGGGATTGCAAAAGTTGTTGCTGCCTACACAACACAAAAAATCAGTGTAGAAAATCCCGTTCTCTCCGCAACACTGCCAAACAACGAACGCATACAAATTGTTATGCCTCCAGCTGTTGCAGCCAATACCATTAGCATGACCATTCGTAAACCTTCATCACGCACTTTTTCTCTTGAAAGTTTACATGAAAACAATCTGTTTTCTGTCGCCCAAAACACCAGTTTCACACCCACGCAACAAATGACAGAACGATTATCCGAACTCTCTGATACAGACAAAGAGCTAACAGATCTCTTTATCGCCAAAGACTTTTGCACCTTTTTAGAAAGAGCCATTATTACACAACAAAATATCTTAATATCGGGCAAAACCGGTTCAGGGAAAACAACCCTCTCCAAAGCTTTGATTGCAAAAATCCCTGACTATGAACGCATTCTCACCATAGAAGACACGCCAGAACTTGTCGTTCCCCATTCAAACAAAGTCCAACTCTTTTATTCAAAAGATAACCAAGGCTTAGCAAAAGCAGGCGCAAAAGAACTGCTTGAATCTGGCTTACGCATGCGCCCCGACAGAATCCTTCTACAAGAGCTGCGTGATGGTACAGCCTTTTACTATATCCGTAATGTCAACTCTGGTCACCCAGGCTCCATTACCACCGTCCACGCCTCAACAGCACTTGCAGCCTTTGAGCAAATGACCCTTTTAGTCAAAGAAAGTGACGGTGGTGGTAATTTAGCACGCGATGATATCCGCGGCTTATTAATCTCGATGATAGATGTCATCATCCAATGCAAACGCCTTGAAGGCAAATTTCGTGTAACAGAAATCTATTACGACCCTTTCAAACGCCGTGATGCTTTTTAAAAACTGTCGAAATCACTTAAATAAATCATTCATATCTTTCGCAAAGTATACATCTTATCCTTTTGCATTCTTTTCAAAAGTTTTAAGCGTTTTCGCATTAGAAATAGACATATCAAACGGCAATCCTCTTTCATCAACAACTTTAGCTAAAGAAATTCGTATGAAATCAGACACCGTAAGTCCTAAACTTGCTAATAT
>NZ_JBHIQZ010000041.1:0-6219 GCF_042196865.1 Bartonella sp. AC130YNZD | reverse complement strand
CAAGCATAGAAAGTTCTTTGGCTCTATCGAGTGTGAGATAGTAGTTAATCGCGATAACAGCCCTAGATTTTGCGCTCGCCAAATTTGGCGACCGCAAATCTTGTGTTTTTACAAAGTCTTGTCCTTCTATAAAATTGTATCTGGTAATACGGTCCTTAATCCAATTTGAAAAGTCACGTTTTGCCTCTAAGAATGCATGCAGATCACGTGCATTTACTGTCTGAACTATTTCCTGATCAATGATTTGTTCTTTAATCTCTATGAGAGTGTTCATGATGAACTCCTATGCAGTCTGTTTAATTTTATTTTTAAGATGCATCATGATAGCTGCTCGTATTTCAGGTCTCGAAAAATCGATTTGGGGATTAGCTGCTTGCTCTTCTAATTTTTTCCAATAATCTATGATTTTTGCGCGTAACACAGTGTTATAACCTAAAATGACAATAAGAGATTCACGTTTAGGAAGATGGTAACAAGGAAGAGTACGACCTGTTGAATCTTTGTATAATCCAGCAAAATTACTCAGGTCGATTTTAAGTTCGCTAAATAGTTTACGAATATCTCGTATTACATAGCCATGTCTTTTACCGCATAACTCTGCAATTTCAATGCTAGACATGGTTGGAATTGTTTCGTGTTTGTTTGTATTTTGCTGGATAGCAATTAGCTTTTCCATTACGGACCTCATATTGGGTGGGATTGATGAATGAAAGGGGGCGCTTTTTCAAACGCCCTTAAGAATTTTAAAGCACATCACAAGGACGCAAACGGTGCTGCTGTTCATAGGTACCGTAAAACTCATCATTATATTTTTCTTTTGCTAAATCAGATAAAAGGTCATGGTAAGCAACACTCTCGCGTACAAAGTCATGAACTTTACTCTCCTCGTGGAGATGTTCGATATTTTCTTTTACATATGCTTCTGCAATTTCTTCAGAGATATCTTCACAATTATTCTCAGAAGGATTGATGCGAAAGATTTGGATTGCATCATCTGCCTCGTCAATAATTTTTAGAACTTGGCTTTCATCCAGTGGTCCCGATCGACCAATGTTTTGATCATCATCATAGATAACTAATAAGATTTCATCAGAATTAATAAGAATTGGCTTATCCATAATTTTTCCTCCCTAACGCCTCTTGGCGATTGTTTGTGCGTGGTTTGTATAATTACTTATACGCAAATGTATAAATATAAGAAAGAAAAAAATCACATATATTTCATTTTTTTTGCATTTTCACTTAAATGCCATCTTCACAAGCAATGGAATTAAAAGTTGATTTTAGAATCAGTAAATGTGCGGTTTACTGATAAAAATCAATCAAACTCGCTTCAATCTGTTGATGGCAATCTCATTGATAACGTGAACAGAAAATCGTATTGTGTTTACATATCAAGAATAGTGCGCCGTACACGACCTATTATAGAGATAGCGCCTTCAAGTTTTGGAGCCTTTATTGTTTTGTCGTATGAAGCAGGCTGAAAAGGAGGATCATCATTAGGTCTGTATCGTTTATATGTCGCTTGTCCAGATTCATCTGCAATTACATAGCAGGCATTAGGCACAAGTTTTTTGTCTCGCATATTTACAAATATTATAGAATCTGGAGGGCTAATTTTATTCATAGATGCGCTATCTACACGTAAAGCAATCCATTCACCGGCAGGAAGATTAACAGCCTCTGTCATAGGATAATCTGAAAAATCCATTATCCCATCTTGCTCTCTTAGTTCTCCAGCGCTAATCCATGAAACGAGAGGAATACTTATATTGAGATTAGGATTTTCTTGAGGAGACTCGCCATACAAAATCCACCCCGGATCTACATTAAATACTTGTCCATAGAGCTCGGCTATTTGACGCGAAATACCACGATTTCCATTTTCGTGACTAATTAGGGTATTTTGATTAAGAGCTGGTATAGTGCGCGCAGCTTCACTTGGTGTCGTATATCCAGCATTCTTACGCGCTATTTTAAGTCTATCTTTTGGCAAATAAGTCATTTGTACATTATCCACTATTTTTTGCATTTTCACTTAAATGCCATCTTCAAAATAAGAGAATTCAAGGTTGACTTGTGAATTATTTCGTAAGCAAGCGATAAGCTTTACGTGGCAGTATTGAAATTATTTCCCCAATCCATTTTATCTTAACATTTTTAATGGGATCTGCATTCCATGATTTGAGTACAATGCCTTCTGAAGAGCGAGTAATTTGTTTGATGAATCGCCTATTATCTTCTGTCAGAACAATGACTTCATCACCGTAATAATCGCTCACTGGCTTTGTTTGCAGATGTTTAACTACGATTAAATCACCATCTTTATACACAGGATACATAGAATTTCCACGAACCACAAAACCTATTGCTTCAAAAGGCAAATCAAATGGTATTTCAATTGTTTCAAGCCCATCTTCTGGGATTTGCTCAACATCGGTGTCAATCTCTAATCCTGCTCCTACATATCCCATAACAGGAACAAGTGTAGTAATTTGATTATAACCCTTTAAGCTTTTATAAAGTTCTAAAATTGCGTCTCTGTGTGAACCTCTAGGATCTGATTCATTTCCTAACCATCTTGATACGGTTGCTTGGGTTACATTTAGTCTATCGGCAAGATCTTTTTGACTGAGACCAAATTCAGATTGCAATACTTGCAATGTAGCAATGATATTTTTCGTCATAATTAGTTACTTATGATTTTTAAATTAAAAAAAATCTATTGTTTTTTTTAATTTATGTTATACAATTGCGTATATGGTTAAAATAAAGGACTTAACTCAAATGGACACAGAGGAAAAATTCAAGATTAAATCTATCCGAAAGTGTTTATCGCTAACACAAAAGGAATTAGCAGACATTTTAGGCGTTAAGCAAGCCTCTGTTTGTCGTTGGGAACAAGGAAAAGGTTTATCTTTAAAGAATTATCTAAAGCTGCAAGAACTGCAAGGATGTTCTGGCTCTAGTTCTGCTTTCACACCTGCTTCTACAGATAATGATGAACAGCAACAGCACCCTTCACACTCTTAAAGAAGAAAGATCATGAGAAACGGAATATTGAAGAAACTCTATACGCAGCTTTGTAGATTAATAGGTTGTAATTCGAAAATGAAGAATGGAGATAGATTGGTGAAAGAATTTGTACGGATACCGGATCGTGATTGTAGCATAGAAGATCTTGTGAAACGACACGAAACTCACACAACAATTCTTAAAAAACGAGAAGAATGGCATAAGTCAAAATTTGATAGTTGGATGAGATGGCATGAAGCCACTCTTGCAGAGCGAGATAAGTCAATTGAACAACAGCAAGTAGTACTTGAAAACCTATTCTCTTTAATTAAGCAAAAAAATAAGACACTGTATGAACAAAGATTAAAGTTGGCTTCACAAATGGAGCTAATTAATAAATTAAATAATAAAATCATTTGCTTAATTAACAAAAAAGAAGAACCAAGATTGATCGATTTTACTTTTGCAGGAGAATGCTTTTAATTTTGGCATCAAAAAAACCACAAATGAGGATTATCAGCCAAAAAGGAATATTCAGAGCCAAATTCATCATATGTATCTTTTGAGCGTGGATATGAGTCCCAAAAATGAACAGTGAATGTTTCCTCTGGATTAACAATCGAAGTGTGGTCAAGTGTAAAATTTGCAATGTTGCGGGAATTAGGCTTACGGCAGCTAATTATGAAATCTAAAAAAGTGTAGCATTTAGCACGTATAATAAAAAAATTCAAAGCGAACTCTGATGAAGCATTTGATTTTATATTTTGGGGACATAAAGCAATGAGCTTTGGAGTTGTTCTTTTAATGACGAGGTGTTCACCTGAAGTTTTAGATGGCCATCTAACGAAAGGGCAAGCATTTTTAACAAACTTAAAGGGACTTTTTTTCGATATGCGTATATTCCTTATCATTATATCTTCTCCAGTAAGATTTTTAATGCATAATTTCACCCTAACGCGTGAAGTGCCTTCATATTTTTGTGGGAAGAATACTGCCTTCAATTTCAAATATGGTCCCAAATCTCGTGCTTTTTTATCTTCTAATAGAATAGCTGTCTGGGTTTCTGATGCTATAGTTTGTCGTTGGAAGATTTTAAGTTGTTTTTTTAAGCTTCGTTGTTGCACAAAAAGTGTCACCATTCCAGTAACTATCGTAGCAATAATAGGAGCAATCGTAAGATTATCACTTATCCAGTGCAGCAAAAATACAGCACTATCATTTATCCGGTGCAATAAGAATACAACCTTATCAACTATCCATTCTTGCATCATAACTCCCCCCACTTTTTTAGAATCGTTGGGAGGATACTTTTTCAAAAACATTTTTGCAAGACAAGCAGTCACAACACGCTCTGTCATAGCACGCATATAAATACGTAGAGCCTTAAGGGGGGATTATGATCACTAATGCACAAACCATTCTCTGTCTTGATCTAGGGACGAAGACGGGCTGGGCGCTTCGTGATGCAGATGGTTTTATCACAAGTGATACAGAACATTTTCAATCACGCCGTTTTGAAGGCGGTGGCATGCGTTACTTGCGCTTTAAGAAATGGCTTTCTGAACTAAAGAGGTCTGTTGATGAAATTGACGCGGTGTATTTTGAAGAGGTACGCCGGCATGTAGGTACAGACGCTTCTCATATTTACGGGGGCTTTCTAGCAACCTTAACAGCGTGGTGTGAACATCATCAGATACCATATGAAGGCATTCCTGTTGGCACAATTAAGAAGGCAACAACAGGAAAAGGCAATGCCTCAAAAGAAGAAATGATTAAGGCGGTATGTGCAAAAGGACATACGCCTAAAGACGACAACGAAGCAGATGCTTTAGCAATTTTATATTTAGTTAAAGGAAAGGAAATTGGGGATGTCCAATAGAAATAAGTTTGTAACAATTAATGTAGAGAAGTGTCTTCTTGATATTGTTTTGTTACCAGCGATTGAATGCAATGTTTATCTCAGGTTGCGATTGCAAATGCTCTACACTGGCGAACCTCTTATAAATAATTCACAAGGATTCTCTTATCTTACTAAATGTTCAGTAAAAAGATTTGAAAAAGCGTTAGATTATTTATTGAGAGTTGGAGTCATCATACGTTTAGCAGATGGTCGTTTATGGAGTTCACAAGTTGAGGAGGAACTCAATAACTTCAATGAAGATCTAAATAATAATAAAGAACAGGAGGGGAAATATGTCAACTAAGTTAGCTTGGGTTCGTTGTTTTCCTTCTGATTGGGTATCTGATGCTAGTGGAATGACGTCGTATCAAATATCGACTTATATGATGTTGATATTGCTTATGTATAAGAAGAGACAGCCAATTCTTGAGAATGCCTCTATATTAGCACGCATTTCTGGTTGTTCAGTAAAAGCTTTTAATAAAGCGCTAGATTTTTTATTGAGTGATGAGAAACTGATACGTTTAGAAGACGGTCGTTTATGGAGTTTAGAAGTTGAAGAAGAACTCAACAATCTCAATGAAGAAGAGCTAGATAATTTTGCCTTTAATAATAATGAAGAAAAGGAGGTAAAATATGTCAACTAAATTACCGTGGACGAGGCTTTTTGCAGATAGGTGGGCAGTAGTTGTCGATTATTTACCTCCTGTAGAAGGTAATATCTATATGAGATTGCGGTTTCGCATGCTTCGTACTGGTGAACCTCTTTTTTGTAATATTAAAGTTTTATCTCATTACACTGGTTATTCAGTAAAGAAATTTGAGACAGCATTGAATGTTTTGCTAGAAGAGGGATACATCATTCGTTTAGAAGATGGTCGTTTATGGAATCTCGATGTTGAAGAAGAATTAAAAAATTGCAATGAGAATTTAAATAAACTTTCAGAAAAAGCTATAAAAGCTGCGAATACTAAGAGAAGAAAACATAAAGATGACTCATCAAAAGACCATGATGATGTCATGATGATGTCATCACGAGGTCATGATGACATCATGATGAAACACATTAACATAGACAATAACATATATAATAAAAAAACTAAAACTATCGTTTTAGCAAAAAAAGAAATTGGTTCTGAAAGTTTAGAAACAAACGAACAGGTTGACGAGCCAACAGAGGTTGCTGCTGTTGAGACCACATCAGAGCAAATCACAACGGGTGTAGACAACCAACCTCCCATTCACGAGCAAGAGAACGTTCCCAAAAAAGCAAAACGAGCGCAAGCTAATCGCGGTTGTCGATT
>NZ_JBHIQZ010000040.1:0-6348 GCF_042196865.1 Bartonella sp. AC130YNZD | reverse complement strand
TGTGCAACGGCAGCGTACAATGACTTTAACGAACAGTTGCATGAATTGCGTGCAGAGACGTCTCAACGTCATAACGTCACTCGAATAATTCCGACGGATTTCTAATATGGTTTATTTTCCAATCGCTGATTACAGACCAGATGTTGCGATCGTCAACGGTAGCTTTACGGATACACTTGTGAATGTTTTACCGGCAGATGGCGGTTACATACCCATGCCTAGTGCAATGGTTGTGTCTCATGCTTTAGAAGAAAAGCCTTTGGGTTCAATAGCGTTTAGAAGTGGCAATGGTGTTAAGATAATCGTAGGAGGCAAGCAAAAGCTTTACAGTTATGATAGTCAAACGAAGGGTTGGAAAGACATCAGCCAAAATGGTGTGACGTATCAAGCACATGAGGATAATCAATGGTCGTTCGCTTTGTTTGGTCAAAGAATTATTGCAGTGAATAAAAATGATAAACCGCAAGTCTTTAATACCCATAGCTCTGAACGGTTTGAAGATTTAGGAGGCAATCCACCGAAAGCAGGCTTGGTGAAGGTTTGGGGACCTTTTGTTTGTTTGATGCAATTGACAGATCACCCCAATCGCATTCATTGGTCTGGCTTGGAAGATGCTACTCATTGGACAGTTAAAGAGAAAGATTGCGATTTTCAAGATTTTCCGGATGGAGAATATGTTCAAGGGGCAACAGAGTCCACCAATCCCCTCATTTTTATGCGTTCTGCTATTTATGCAGGAACCTTTGTTGCGGGTTCTAAGATTGTATTTACGTTTCAAAAGATACAAGACAAGCGAGGAGCCCGCAGTGCAGCCTCTATAGCATGTCGAGGAAGTGATGCTTTTTTTGCAGGTGATGGTGGTTTTTATCAGATGAGTTTGGATGGTCAACTTTTGCCGATAGGCTTTGAGAAGGTTGATAGAACGGTTTTTAAAACCTTTGATAAATTTGCTCTTGATGAGATGCAAGGGGTTATAGACCCCGTTGATAACCGAATTTACTGGTCCATAAAGAGAGGCAATAACGAGCAAACGACCTTTGTCTATGATTGGGGCTTGCAGAAATGGTCGACGCTACAGGGAAAACCTTTCACGTTGTTTCCAGTGTTTACGACAGGGTATACTTTAGAACAGTTAGATGAGATTTCGATCAATCTTGAGTCCTTGCCGGCTTCTTTAGATAATCCCCGTTGGCAAAGTGGCGCGCCAATGCTTGGTGCTTTTGATGATAACAATCGGCTTGTTATGTTTACGGGAGCACCAATGGAGGCAACGGTTGTTTCACAAGAAATGGGAGCACCAGATGGAAGTTTTAACTTTATCACGAAAATGTTTGCCGAAGTTGATACGACGGAAGGTCTTTTAAGCATAGGGGAACGTCGGCTTCGTAATGATCAGACACCGATTACATGGCACCAAGAGAGGGCATGCTCTTATCTTACGGGGGCTTATCACGGACGTTCGCGCAATCGTTATCACCGCTTTAAATTGCGCATTCCTGAAGGCGTTCATTGGAACCATATCACAGGGTTTAATGTGGATTTACGTCCTTTAGGCAGAGGGTAATGGCAAAAGTCTTTTTGACCACGTCTTGGGATATGGAGCGTATAGCGCCTTATCTGGAAGACATCATTGCGTCGTTTCGCGAGTATGTGGAGCGTTTCAAACATGAAATCACGTTGCAAGAGCTCCTTGAAGCGATTTGCAGTGGCAAGAAACAGTTATGGCTTGTTTTGGATGATGACGAGCGCTTTTTAGCGGCATTCACGACCCAGATACAGCAGACAGTTTTAGGAAAGAAGCGCGCTCTGATTTGTGAATGTAGTGGGAAGGGCGTTCTTGATCAAGTTGACAATTTGCCATTTGTAGAGGATTGGGCGCGTGAGAATGGCGCTTTTGAGATAGAGATCTTGGGTCGTTTAGGTTGGAAGTGCGCATTGGACAAGCAAGGCTATGGCATAGATATGCTTTATTATAGGAAGGAATTGTGACATGGGGAGCAGTAGACCAGCAACGACAGAACAGAAGCAGGTGCAGACAAGTGCCCCTCCCGCTTGGATGCAGAATGTCTTTAAGCGAGGTGGTGCGGATGCGTATAATCTGTATGATACAGGGGCGGGTGGGAATGTTTATGGTGGTCCTCGTGTAGCGCCGTTAAGTTATCAAACGCGCTATGGAATTGGTGGTCTTGGAAGTATTCCACAGCATTATCAAAATCGCTCTTTGATGAATACAATTTACAATCCAACGTCGACAGCAAGCAATCTTGGAAGAGTGGCTTCTGGTGATATAGTTGGACAGAATCCGTCTTTTAATGCTGCGCTTCAAAATAGCTTAGACCGTGTCAGAGATACGATTAACAGCTCTTTTGTCGGTGCGGGTCGTTATGGTTCTGGTGCACATACGGGTGTCTTGGCAAATGAACTTGGTGCTTTGTCTACCAGTGCTACAGCAGATCAGTATAATCGTGATGCGGATCGCATGATGCAAGCCAATGCCATGATAGACCAAGCCAATCAAAATCAGTTAGGAGCTTCAAATAACTTCTTACAGGGTTATGGCAATGCCTATTCCAATGCCATACAGGGGGGAGGTGTGCTTGATGCCCACAATCAGAGAGTTGTTGATGCCAATCGTGAACGTTGGCTGGAACAAGACAATAGCGGTTGGAATAGGTTGAATATGCTTATGAACGCCGGTCATGGCTTTGCAAGAAATTACGGCACGACGATGAATAATATGTCAGGCTCTACGATGCATGGTAACGACCCTTGGCAGAATGCTATGATGGTGCTTTTTGGATTAAAGAAGGCTGCGGAAAAGGCAGCAAATGCTGCCGTTTAGTTTGAATAATCTTAGAAAAAATAAATAGTTAAAAGGGGTAGTGTAATGGTTTTTATGAGTTTTGACCCGAAAAATAGAAGTTTGGCATTAAAACGAAAAAAAACGGGAACAGAGTTATTACAGGAAGGAATAGATAAAAGTCAAAGATTTGGATCTCAAGTACCAGCTCTTCCTAGTATGATTTCTATGAATAATCCATACAATATAGGTTCCTTTTCTTTTGCCCCAATAGGTTCTATTCGTCCTGCTCAGATAGGTAGTGAGGAAAATAAACCTTCTCCAATTCCAAGAGAAGAAATTCCACCTAGTGTAGGAAATCATGCATCTGTTCCAACAGAACAAGTTATACCACAAGAACAGAATTCTAAACCAGAACCTAGTTTTTGGGATAAACTTTCACGTTTTTCACAGTCTGATGTTAGTAAAAATATTGATGATTTTCTTATGGGGGCGATAACAGCAAGTCCAGATTCGTCTGGATGGCAACGTTTTGCCAAGGGGCTGAAGAACTTGCATGAAGGTGATAAACAAAGAGGACAGGTTAACCAGACTGTCGAGTATCTAAAGTCTAAAGGCTATAGTGAAGAAGAAGCACGGTTCATAGCAGGGAATAAAGATGCGTTGAATGCTTTTCTATTACAAAAAGTGAACGGTGGAAATAGGAATCCCCAATTTACCAATGATGGTAGGATGCTTGTGGAAGATCCGAATGCACCAGGTGGATATAGATATATTATGGTTGAAGGTGGTAAATCGTATGAGGAAGCTGAACGTGCAAAAGCTCTACATGCAAATAATATAGTACGGAAAAGTATTTTATTGAAAGATCTCACATATCTTGATGAGTACCTTAAGGAAAAAGGTGGGTATGCAACAGGTCTGATTGCTTGGATTAAAAGCATTGATATGAATGTAGAATTATTTACGCGGAATCTGAATCAAATAAGAGATGTTATTTCAAGACTATCGCCTGAAGCAAAAGCCTATTTACTAGGTGAAGATGCTAGTCACTCCTCTGCTAATCAGTCGATGCCGCAAGAGAATGTTGAAAATTTTCCAATTGTAAGCGGTTTAGAAGAAGCTAATAAAATGCCTGCTGGATCTAAAGTTATTTACAATAATGATGTTTACTGGAGAGTTAAATGATGAATAATAATTCTCTAGGTGCTACGAGCAATCAAGGTAAAAAAATATCAGAACTTGGTCCGAATTTTATTAATCTTGGTCCTGTTTCAGAATATATAGCTAGACGAGGACGTCCATCAGAACTTGGTCCGAATTTCATCAATCTTGGTCCTGTTTCTGATTATGATCACCGTGCTTATGAAGAAGAAGCAGAACATCCCGAAATCACGCAAAGTGAAGCTTTTTGGAACTCTTTAAAGCATGGTTTGAGTTTTAATTTAGATGATGAAATTGCGGGGATTACAGCGGCAGGACGTGATTCTGATGATCAGTGGGCAATAAGTGCTTTTTTGAATGGGCTTTACAACTATTGGACTGGAGATAAGAAAACCATAGAAAAATATGAGAAAGAAGCCAATAGACTACGTGATTATTATCGTAGGATGAGTGATCAACATTATTGGACTTCTTTTGCTGGAAATGCTTTAGGGTCGGTAATTCCTTCCCTTGCGACTTTAGGGGGAGGATTATTAGCCTCAGGAGCACGCTTTGTAGCGCCTACACTTGCAAGGAATGTGGCGGGGTCAAAATTAGGTCAAGCCTTTTTGAAAGCAGGTCAGTTACCCCCAAGTCGATTTGCAAGTCCATTTTTAGGCATCACGAACAAAACAACATTACCTCATTTGCTTAAAGTAGGTGCAGCATCTGGTGCATTACATGGCGCAGGAGAAGGCGAAGGACTTTTAAATACACTTCAAACCACGGCATCTGGTGGAACTTTAGGAATGGGCGGGGCATTGGCTGGAAATCTTGTAGGCAGTATGCTTGGTTCTACTTTTGGTGGAATACGAAGACTTTTTTCTCCTTCTCATACGAAAGAAGGTGTTTCAAAAGATACGTTAAGAGCAATCAGTAAACATTTAGGCAATGAAGCTTCTGAAGAGCTAGGAGAATCTTTTAAAAAAGCAGTTCCTACCGATTACGTAGCTGATCATAGTCCTTTTTTACAAGATCTTGTTTTTGATATCGCGAAAAGAAACCAAGGGGCTTATCTTGATTTAACCAAGAGAGCTAAACAGAGAGCGCTGGGAGGAGGGGAGCGTATTCATCAAGCTGCTGATGAACACTTTGTTCCTCGTCAAAATGTCACAGGTTTAAAAGGTGATCTTATCGCGAGTAGGAAAGAAGCATCCCATACTCTTTATGAAATAGCTAAAAAGATACCAATAGGAGAGAAATATTATGGGGCACTTAATGAATTAATGGAGCGTCCATACTTTAAACAAGCTTATAATAAAGGGCTAAGGGGATTCATTAGTGATGGCAATAAAGCCAGTCCGTTTTCTTCTGAAAAATTTAGCCTTCTTAAAGAGAAACCCAACATGGGTATTCTCCATAAAACTAAGGAGGCTATTGATTTTATGATACGGGCAGAAAAGAGGCAAGGAAACAATAGCAAAGTTCGTAGCTTAGTAGATATCGACAAAAAGTTATTAGAGATTATGGATGATATATCGTCTGAATATAAGAAAGGGCGGGCATTGTATCATCAATATAGTTCACATGTAGATGCTATGGGTAAAGGTTCTAAAATCCTTAGCAAGTCGGTTAATAAGGATGAGTTCAGTAAAATCTTTGATGAATTACCAAAGGCACAACAAGAATACTTTAAAAAGGGCTCAAGGGCAGAACTTTTACAAGGTATGGGTCAAACAAAAAATGAAGTATCCAAGGCAAAGGAGATTTTTGGTACGAATGATCTGTATAAACGATTTGCAAAGATTTATGGAGCCGATAAAGCTTCTGCGGTCAAGAAGGTTATCGAAAAAGAAGCTAATTATGCAGATTTTTATAATAGAATACCAGGTCGTGTAGCGGATGAAAAGATATCTTTTAGGCATAACGTCAATATGCCAACGGGTAAACATGATGCAGCTGTACAATTAGCAAAAGCTGCTGGGAAGGCTGCTTGGATTCCTTTCAAAGAGGCGGCGTTTAGAGAGCGTCAACGGATTGAAAAGGATGTTGTCAAATTGTTAACAGGGGGAACACAGATTAAGAATGCTCAAATTGTCGATCTCATTCAACGCATGGTAAATGCGCATCATAAGGGATATGCGACGAAAGAGTGGTTCAAAAAACTATCTGCTGCTTTGTTTGGAGGTGGAGGAAAAGCCTCAACGGAAGAGTTGAATTTATTGAGTGCATTTGAGTAAGGGAGGAGATTAGGTTATGCCTCGTTCTAGTCCTTCTGTAGACCAAGCGATCCGTCAAGCAGCAGCGCGTTATGGCTTACCAGAAAGCTATTTGTACCGTGTTGCGCAAGTGGAAAGTGGCGGCAATCCGAATGCAAGAAATCCCCGTTCTTCGGCGGGTGGATT
>NZ_JBHIQZ010000039.1:0-6495 GCF_042196865.1 Bartonella sp. AC130YNZD | reverse complement strand
TGTAATTAATCCCTTCATAATCTGAAGGCACTTCAACATCTCGTTTTTTTAAAATAGCAATATTTCTGCAAGAAATTTTAGGAAACAACATACCCATTTTTAAAATAACATTTTGATTAGCGCTCGGTTGTGCGTCTTTTTTATCAGCAGATTTTGCATAACCAATGTCATCGGGAGTAAGTAGCACAATACCAAATTTCAGAATGTATGGTTCCAATCCAAGCTTAAAAAGAATACGTTCAGTTTGTTCTAAAATAGTATGATTATTATATACAATAAAAATTTTTGGCATTTGGATCTCCCCTAAAAAATATATGCATTTGACCCAGAGGGCTTATTATTCCTTATCAACGAATAATTGCGACAAAAATTTCTCCCAATCTATATTTTCCTTTAATTTATCATTAGTCTCTTTATCGAATTTTATTTGTTTACCATTTATAGTAAAATAAAATTCAACACTTTCGATATCATTATGATTGAACATTACCAACACCTATAATTTTAATTATGTTTCATGTTTTATTGAGTTTAATGGAAATTTTAATACCTTTGTTTTTACATTGCTCTCTGAAAGCAGGCGCCCCCTCGCCTTTATCTTATTTACGCAACATCCTCATACTCATGACGATAATAATCATCTTCACTACCAAATCTTGGAATTGCCTCATCATTAATTTGATCACCAAATGATAAAGAGGCATTGCTATGAATACAAGAATTGCCAGATACAACAGCACCATACACAACAGCATCATCAATGACACTGGAATGATCACAAATATAAGCACCATCACCAACAATTGCATACCCCCCAACATGAGCATCATCACAAATAACAGATGTATCAGAAATATAAGCATTATCACTTACAGAGGCGTTATCATAAATTTTTGCATTACCTTCAATTACAACGGCGTTTTGAATATGGGCGTTGCCATAAACCTCACAATAATCATTTATTGTCATGCCTTCAAAAATAGCATTACCATAAATTTGTGCATTCCCATAAACGTCTACAAAAAAGCTTTTCACTTTACCATTTTCATAAATCCGTGCATTTTGAAAGACGTGTGCTTTATCGTAAACCCAACAATTTCCGTCATGAGAGAGGTTATCTTCCTTCTCAATAAAACCACCAAGATCACCAGCCTTGACATCATCAAAGTCTCTTAATGCACGTATGCGATAAAGTGTAGCATCACCAACTTGTTTGGTTTCATTTGTAAATTCATATTTTTTGGAGATAGCGTTCATAATGAACTCCTTACGGTTTAAAAGTTTTGAATTGACACCCTATAAGACGTCGGGCGTTCAAAACACGGCCGTAAGTCCGTTGTTATGCTTTTCCCTAAAAGGGTGTTGTATGGCATAACCACACCCGACAAAATCACTATATATGCTAATAAAAGCATAAAAGACAGTCAGTTTCTGAAAGCAAGAAAAGATTTTTTGTCATCTGTTTTCTTACGGCTTAGTGTTTTGATCACTTAAGTATTAATATAGCAAAATACCCATTTATTGTCAACTATTTTTTGTCTTTTTTTGCCATTTTTTATAATATTTTCAAATATTTATCTCATAAAATAGCTTATAATTTTTATCTCTTTCTTTTGAAGTATATGCCCCTAAAAGCGCCCCTTCTAATCATGATTTCGGAGCCGCGTGAGATGGACGAAACAAGCCGTTAGGTTCTTTGTCAAGGACGCCGTTAGGCGCCATGTAATGGTCTCCTTGACATCAAGAACCTAGGATTGTTAGTCCCCTCATTAAACGCGGATCTGATGTCATGATTTTGGTGAGCGTTCCAGAGAGTTTGAGAGGCAGATAGCCTCTCATTAAAAAAGGATAAAGGATCTAATAAAATAATTGCTAAATAAAAATATCTTGTATATATCTTTTTTTGGAGGAAGAGGTTCTAAAAAGTTATCCCCGCTAGGATAAGTTGATCATTTATCTCTTTCTCTTTTTTTTAAATCAAAAATTTTTCTCATTTTCGACCTTCTTTACGCCTTTTAAAAATAAGGATTAATGGCACTAAAGATGAATAATTAAAATATTTATTTCGTATATAAATTATTATTTATGCAAATTTAAAAACTCCAATTACCTTATTTAAAAAACACTTTTTATGACATAATTAAATATTTTTTGCCTATTGTCCGGATTCTTTTTCCAAGTTAGCATAAGAAGACATCTCATTAAGAAAGGTTTTTCTGTGGAAGAAGAAGAAGTAGCAAAAATCTATACAAATGATAGTAAGCATGAAAAATATCAAGATAAACTAGAATATTTGTTCGATCAACAGCATAAATATATGCAAGAATTTAGTAATACATTGGAGGCAAAAAAATTACATGATGTGCGAAGTGATTTGTACAATTATCTTCGTAATATTGGACAAAATGGTGATATATCGTTACTCATCAGTAGTGAGCGCTCTTTAACAGAAAATGATTTTATCCAATACGGTAACAGTAAAGCTATGATCAAAATTTTCAAAAATGCTTTAGCTTATATAGATGTCATTAAAAAACATATAGCTCTTGTTAGTGATCCTGTACAATACCAATTTATAAATAAAACACATAGCTTACCCAAAAACCGAAAAGGTGGATTGCCTTATGATGAGGGGCGTAAAGCAATGGTATGGCATTATAAATGGCTAGAAGATACAGGATTATACTTTTCAACCTCAATTGAACTATCGATCAACGAAGCACGAAAAGATAATATGAAAGCAATTCAAAAACTTTACGAACAAATGCAAGCAAAAGCTATCGATATAGATTTTTTATAATATTGGACAGGTAATTTCAAACTAACAATATCAGTATCGTATACTGAAAATATGCCATATTAGTATGCAATACGTTTTAATTTTTTATCTACTTTTTCCTTAAGCTCATAGTAACGAATGATAAAAAGACGCAGATCAATAGCCCTTGTTGAGCGAGTATATCGATCGTTATCATCTATATGTTGGCGACCAAAATATCCAAAATCCCATATTACAATCAACCCACAATCATACAAACTTGAAAGAAGTACACTAACACGTCCTGGACTACGAGTCATAAAACCAATATCTTGATTGCTTTTAAAAATAATAGGAACTCCACCTTTTTTAAAGGCTTTATCAGGCGTTATTTCTAATAAGGTAGAAAGAACAGAAGATTCTGCTCTACTAATTAAATCAATATGATATAATCGATAAGCCAGCTTGCTTAATTTATCGCGGCTTACTGGTTTATATTCAACGTTCTCTGCTATTTTCTGATATTCTAGATGTTGTGCAGTTAACCGTCGCCCTATTATTTTCTTTGTTTTATCCATTTATTTTTTTCACTTTAATAAGATTTTTTATGCAAATTTTGACATTGTTAGATCTTTTAACGTTTTATTGAGTTCAAACTCAAACAAAGAGCTTTTTTCTTCGTTTAGCTTTATTTTCTGATTTTTTTCTAAGTTTAAACTATTTATTTCTTCTTGATCAGCTTGTTTCAATAAAGCGAATAAAGAACGCTCTAGATATAATTCTCCCTTTTTTTCTTTATCAATCATGCCGCGGAGATATCCTCCTGGTGATTTTACAAGTCCTCTAGCATATTTTTCAAAAATGATGGCAATTGCCAGAGCTGTTTTTTTAAGCCCCATGATTTTTGTAGCTTGTTCAGCGGCATGTTCTGAAACTTTAATCATTCTGTACATAGGATACATAGAATGTATCAAATCGCTTTCTGTTTGGAAACTACATTCAGAAAACAAGACGGCATTTGGTAAAGCCTTTTCTAGTATCTCCGGCTTAATTTGAGGCAATGTACTACCTTTTGAAGGAAGTGATGTTTCGGTTTTGCCGTTTTCTATATTTTCATAAGCCATTTTATTGTGACCGGAGGTCACATTAATGGTTTGAGAGTGTTCAGATAACTCTGAACACTCATTTTTGTTACAATTACAATTATAGTTAGGAGTTGTATGTTCTATGTGTATATTGCCAGCAAGATCCGTGTATCTTGTTTTTGATGTTTTTTGCCAAAAAAAACGTTGTAAAATCCCCTCAAAAAGACGAATTGCTTTGTATAATTTTTCAAGCGACGCTTTAGCCGGACGACCAATAATATGGAGGATTTTTTGCATTCTAGAAAAAAGCAGTGAGATAAACGGTGTTGCTTCCATTTCTGTATAACAGGTTTTAATTTGACGCACCAATCCTCTAAAATAATGCAAAGCTTCTTCTTGCTTCTCACGAATCTCCAAAGCTTTACCTGCTTTTTGCTTAAGTTCATGATATCGCGCAATAAGAATACGTAAATCAATACCGCAAGCTGTTACGATATCATCGCTATGGTTACGTATAGGATAGCGTTTAAAGTTACCAGAGTCGCGCATAACAATAAGACCACAGTCATAAAGGCATGAAAGTAAAAAACTAACGCGCGATTCACTCCGTTTAATGTCATAACTAAGTTGTCGATTGCTTTTGAAAACAATAGGAACCCCGCCTTTTTCAAATGAATCTCTTGGAGCTGTCCTTAACAAATTCAAAAGAAGTTTAGCTTCACTCTCTTTTATGAAATCAGTCTGTTCCAGTTGATTAACCAACCCAATTAATTGACCACGGCTTACAGAACCAATCTCAGCGCTTTCTGCTAATTTTCTAAATTCTATATGATGTGCATTTATCTTTCTTCCAGATGTTTTCTTAACCATAATTATTTTCACCTCTCTATTGGAGGAAAAAAAGAGGTAAAAAAATATAAAAATATCCCTTTTCTACAAAATTTCTCTTGCAGAATGCATCACGATAAATTAAACTAGGAAACATTAGATTGTTTAATATTTAAAAATATTGTTTAATTCACCGTATAGGTATTTTAGAAACCCTTCTGTTAACGCAGTTGGGTTTTTATTTTTTTGCCATTGTATTTTCCTCTATTTGAAATAAGACTCATAGCTTTGAAAAAAGCTTGTCAAGATAAAACGTATATTAAAAAAAAAAGATTTTCAATATGGTAAAGCTTTCAAACAACTGTTTTTTATGGCAATACAACCTAATACAACCTACAACAACAGCAAAGCGAAATAACATATAACCAAGGAAACGCGCTCTTATATCGCGCTGTAGAAAACAACCTATACGAGTAAATAAATTCTAAACACAATAATTTTTCTTTGCAAGAATTGTCCACCAAGGACTGTGTGTATGATGATTAACTTTTTTCTGATAAAGCTCGTAGTGGAATATTGACTTGATTTTTCAGTAGCGCTTGAAAGAACGTTTTATCAATAATGGTCAATGGGATTATAGCTCCCGTGATCTCTTCGCCAATCTTCTGGTTGTTGAAATTTGCGCGACCATAAAACATTTTGTGCTTTTAAAGCAGGTTTTTCTATTGTCTTTTCTTGTGCTTTAAAAAAAGAATTTTCATTATGTTGACTGAAATAAAAGTATCAAAAAATAATAATATAAATTAATATAATATATTTAGGCGCTGCTCTAAGAGATTTTAAAAGTATCATTTTGAATATTACTATATTTTTGTCTATTATCTAAGATAAAGATTAAATATTTTTAATTTTATAGTAGAAAAAATAGTTTTTTCATTTTATAGGGTAGATTAATATTTTAACTATTAATTTAATTTTCAACTTTAAAATAGCGAGGGGGTTTTTCATGAAAAACATGAATAATTCATTCAGTTGTGAACACATCTTACCAAAAACTACTCTACCCAACACACAAAAGAAATGGTTAACAGCAGCATTAATGCTGTTTATTGCCTTCATCGCACTGAGTGAACCAGCATTTGCCGCAGGCGGCTTCGGAAAAATTGAAAGTGCTCTTCAAAAAATAATTGAAGCCTTAACAGGACCAATTGCAAAATCAATCGCGACCATTGCGATTGCCGGTGTTGGGATTGCATGGATTGCTGGTTATGTTGAAATGCGTAAAGCTTTCTTTGTTTGTATTGGCATCGGCATTATCTTTGGTGCACCACAAATCGCAGCAATGTTTTCCAGTTAAACTCCAGCCTTTCAAAGCCATGAAAGAGCACGATAAGCTAACAGAAGATACGCTATTTCTTGCTTGCACGCGCCCTGCAATGATTGCAGGCGTGACAGTGGAAGCTATGGGATTAAATGCGATAGGAACGATGATATTGTTTATTGTGATAGGCAATATTTTTCTTGTAACCATTGGTATTGCCATGCATTTCATATTCAAGGAAATCCTAAAGCATGACCATAACAAATTTCGTATTCTTCTGACATGGCAAAAGACATCTATTTTTGCCAAAAACTCTAGTCTATGGGGCGGGGGAAGTATTTCTCCATTACGATTAATTCGTAATTATGAGGAATTACAATGAACACAACAGAGCGCAAGCGTGAAAAGCAGCCAGAAGCGATTATCCCTTACGTGCGCCATGTTAACAAGCATATCATTGCGCTGGATTCACGCGCTCTCATGAGCGTTATTAAACTTGAAGG
>NZ_JBHIQZ010000037.1:0-6819 GCF_042196865.1 Bartonella sp. AC130YNZD | reverse complement strand
TCTTTTTCTTTAGGGTATGGGCGTCCTTTTTCGCTTAAACAGTATAATTTTCGCTATAACACGTTGCTTTCAGGGCAATTGTCACCTGATCCGTTGTTTAGTTCAGAACAACTGTCCCTTGGCGGGAGTTCATCTGTGCGTGGGGTGCATGAGGCGGTTTATTACGGCAATAATGGGGTGTTCTGGCGCAATGAATTGTCGCTGTTGTTGCCAGGTTTTTCTTCGAGAATGGGGCGTAAATTTATGAGCCAATTTGCCCCTTATATAGCGCTTGATCTGGGGGCTGTGGCCAATGATGTAAACAAAAACAGTTTTGGCGGGAGCCTCGTTGGGGCAACTCTTGGTTTCCATGCAACCGGAGACATTACGGATATTGATGTATCTTATTCGAATATTTTAACCCAATCGACAGTGCGAGAACAGGGGAATGCGACAGGGTTATTTCAAGTGCGGGCATTATTGAGATTTTAGAGCAAAGGGGCGGTAAAAAATATCGCTGCGCTGTTTATACCCATATGGGTTGTTTTTTTAAGAGATAAAGAATTTTCTGAGGAGCTGAAGATGCGGGGATTGAAAGATCAAAAGCATAGATTGGGATATGGATACAAGCGAGGAAAGCGCGTTTTTTGTGTTTTGCAGCGAGGGATCCATAAGGGGCTTTCACTTGTTTTAAGTTTTTGCTTAGCTTTTCAGCCTTTGTTGTTGCAAGCACAAGCGCTTGGAGCGCGAAGTCCCGTTGCACAAGAGAGCCAAGGGATTAAAGCAGCTGATGGGGTTGGCTCTGTTTTCCGCCCCACGGTGGGGAAAGCCGGCAATGATGTGCCGCTGATTGATATTGTTCGCCCCAATGGACAGGGTCTTTCTCATAACAAATATGACAGTTTCAATGTTGATACCCATGGCGTGATTTTGAACAATTCGACTGAGGAGGTTTCGCGTTCACAGCTTGGGGGATTGGTGCCAGGCAACGGCAATTTGCGTTATAGCGGTGCAGCAAAGGTTATCCTCAATGAAGTGGTGAGTGCCAATCGCTCGCGTCTTGAAGGCGTGAGCGAAGTACATGGGCATATGGCGGATGTTATTATCGCCAATCCCAATGGGATTACCTGTAACGGTTGTGGCTTTATTAATACACCACGGGTGACTTTATCGACTGGACAACCGATTATTGGAGCCGATGGCGCTTTGAGTGGGTTGCGTGTTGAGGGTGGTGATATCACCATAGGCGCTCGTGGGGCTGATGGGAGTGCATTAGATATTTTTGATCTTGTTTCGCGCAAGATCAGTATCGGGGGTCCCATACAGGTCAAAGGAGATTTGGCTGTTATCGCTGGTCACAATCATTTTGATTATGACAAACGCGAAGCAACTTCTCTTGGTTCTGATGGCAAAGAGCCGGAATTGGCGATTGATTCCAGTGAGTTTGGTGGAATGTATGCGGGGCAGATCCGCGTGATTGCCAATGATAAAGGCGCCGGCGTTAAGATGCGCGGAGACATGGTTGCCAATGCAGGCGCCATGAGATTGACAAGTGATGGCAAGCTGGTGATTGCCAAAGCACGCGCCAAAGGAGCGGTGAAGGCTCATTCTCACCACGACAGTGTACATGTGAAAGATCTGCTTTTTTCAGAAGAAGCGGTTGAACTGAAGGCTTTGAAACATGTTGAACTGGAAAAAAATGCGCGCGTTGCAGCGAGCGGTACTGTCGATGTGGGCGCTGATCTGATCAAGCTCCAGTCTCATGCTCTTCTAGCAAGCGGTATTGGGAGTGATGGTCAACAGTCAGCGACGGGTTCTTTGCATTTACAGGCAGCAAAGCTTGAGGCGGGGAATGGGCGGATAGCCGCCGGTGATCTTTTAGAGATCCAAGCAGCAACAATTGATCTAAGTCGCATGCAAGACAATGATCAAACAGGGGTTTCTTCCCTTGGCGATCTGACCATTAAAACCAATCAAATCACCGCTTTAAACAACCATATTGGTGCCAAGGGGAATATTGTCTTGAGCGCCGATGATGGGCTCACTGTAGGCGCTGGACATTATAGCGCCGGCGGCTCTCTTTTGGTGGAAGCAGCAGAGCTTACATCACGTGCGCGCTTAGTGGCAGAGCAAAAAGTTGACCTTTATGCGCATCACGGTGCCCTGATCCAAGAAGGTACTGTATTGTCCAATGGGAAGATAACGCTGGATGCCCATGGTGCCCTCAATCACACGGGTGATATTGTCAGTATGCAGCAGGTTGCCTTGACAGCGGGTAGCATGCTCACAACCTCTCAAGAGAGCACGATTTTAAGTTATGATGTGGTTTTAAGTGCTGATGCTTTAACCCAAGCAGGGACTGTGGAAGCTCAAGAGGGAGCATTAACCCTTCAAGTGCGTGATGGGGTCGCAAATAGCGGTACAATGCGCGGTGAGAGTGTCGATGCTCATATTGGTGCATTTACCAATCAAGGGACGTTTATTGCAACCAATGATTTGCATTTGATGGTAAGCACACAAGAAGGCGCCGATCCGCAACAAGCCTTTCTGAAGAATACATCCGAAGGTGTCCTTCAAAGTGGTGGCGTTTTTGTTGTGACCGCAGGGCAATTAGACAATGCCGGTGCGCTTGGCTCTAGTGGTGAGAATGTTGCGCTCAATGTGGCAGGGAATGTCAGCAATAGTGGGCTGATTTACGCCAAAAAATCTATGGATCTATTCAGTGATGGTGATTTAACCAACACACAGGGCAGAATGATTGCTGAAGAGGCTCTCAGTATTGGTGGGCTGAAAGAGACACGTGCTGGTCATATAAACAATGAGGCTGGTCTTCTCAGTGCTTTAGCCGGTGAGATGAAGATTGTTGCAACGTCTTTTGTCAATAAAAGCGCTGAAACGACAAATTCAGACCAACAAAACGCTACACATGATGAAGGTGCGCATGTTTTAGCGCGGGATGGTTTGCGCATTAATGTGGGCAGTTTTGAGAATGTTGATGGTCTTATTTCTACGCAAGGGGCAGTCAATATTGTTGCTGATAGTGTGATCCAAGCAGGGCACATAGAGATTGAGCGTGGTGACCTTCAACTGACCAGCCACGGTGATTTAAGCAATAGTGGCACAATAGAAAGCAATGATACCATTGCTTTGCATGCGCAAACAAATCTCAGCCAAACGGGGCGCATTGTCTCTAAAAAGCGGATAGAGCTTTCCAGTGATGGCATATTGACAATGGGCGAGACAAGTGAGGTTGGCGCCTATGATGTAACGCTGAAGGCAGGCACACTCACCCAAACTGGGCTTGTGGAAGCGCAAGGCGGAGTACTTACTCTCAACAGCCATGATGTTTTAAGCAATTCCGGTATTATGGTGGGCGGTGTTGTTGAAGCGAAGCTTGGGTCTTTAGCCAATTCCGGTCAACTTTTAGCCAGTGACAGCTTTACGCTTATAGCAAAAAGTCATGATCCGTCATTGGGGCAAGTTGCTCTGGTTTTAAATGGTGAAGACGGTGTTCTCAAAAGTGGTGGCGCTTTTGTTTTAACCGCAGATGTTTTGGACAATGCCGGCAGTATTGGTTCAAGTGGTGATGGGGTTGCGCTCAATGTGAGCGCTGATCTGAGTAATAGTGGGCTGATTTATGCCAAGAAATCTGCCATTTTCTCCTTAGATGGGGATTTTATCAATAAGTTTGCCGATGTCATTGCTGAAGACAATCTCATCATCCGTGGCTTAAGTGGAGAGCGGGCTGGTCATGTGATCAACAGCTCGGGTCTTTTAGAAGCCGTGTCAGGCGATATGACCTTCGATGTCTCAGCGCTTACCAACATGCGTGAAGGTGGGGTTGAAGTTAGCGATAAAGTGGTTTCTCACAGGTTTGTTGCGGGAAGTTGGGAAGGCACTAATGTTAGACACCATCAGATAAAGGAAGATGTTGACACTACAATTAGCCGTCAACAACCTCATTTTACCAATAATGCTGCACAGATTTTGGTAGGGCGCCATTTCACGGTTCATGCCGGTGATATCCGCAATAGCTATAGTTTGATTGCTGCTAATGGCAACATTGAGATGCATGGCGATACGCTGCTCAATGAGGGGCGTGATTTAATCGAAACAACCGAGATTGTAACTGAAACACATCGCAGGGAGAAGAAATGCAGACCATGGAATGCAGGGTGTCATGCGGGAGGCATTACAGATGAGGGACATTATACTGATACCAAAACAACCGTCCGCACTTATGATGCTGTTTATGGCACGATTGAAGCTGGTGGCACGCTTGATGCCAAGTTGACAGGCACTATTGACAATCATGCGGTGCGTGAGGGGGTTGAGCAAGTTGGCTTAAGCTCTGGCGATAAAGGTTTGGCTGGTGTTAAAAACACCGATTTTGACGGTTCCAAACCACTGATTAGTGATGATCGATTAGATGGGATTATCAATGGTTTGAAAGGGCACAAAGGGCTTTTTGCACCAAGCACAAAAACACCCGCACCAGAATCCATACAGGTGCCAACGCAAGACGGGCTTAGCTCTGTTAAGACAGAATTGGACCAGACCCAATCACCGGATGTGCCGTTTTTAGTTGAGACGCGACAGGACTTTATCAACCCAAGTAAATTTTTGGGATCGGACTATTACTTAAAAAAGATTGGCAATTATAAGCCTGAGAACGTGTTTAAAAGATTAGGGGATGCTTATTTTGAATATCGTCTGGTGGGTGAGCAAATCTTTGAGCTAACAGGCAATCGCACTCTTCTTGATGTTGAAGATCCCAATGCTCAAATGCAAAGGCTCTATGACAATGCTGTGGAGCAGCAAGGTCCTTTGGGGTTAGAGCTAGGCAAGCCCTTAACGCCTCAGCAGATTGCTGGGATCAAAAAGGATATGATCTGGCTTGAGACCCACCTTGTCGATGGACAAGAGGTCTTGGTGCCTCATGTTTATTTGGCACCAAACACTTCTTTAGCACAAGATGTTTATGGGGCAAAAACGCAGCAAGGAAACCTTGCCAGTGCACGTTTGAAAGGCAATGGCGTCACTATAGAGACGGACCGTCTTACCAATAGTGGCACCATATCAAGTAATGGTGCATTGCATGTTTCGACCACGCAAACTTTGTTTAATGATGGTGGTTTTTTGCTTGGCAGCGGTGCTGTCGATCTCAGCAGTGGCGATCTTTTAGCCAATTCGTCAGGGGTTATCTTGGGGAATATCATCACCCTCAATGCGAAGACAATCATTGATGGTACTGCAAAAATCCGTGACACAAATGAATATGGTTTTGTTGATCGGAGCGGGCAGCAGGCTCAAATCATTTCTATAGAGGATTTGAATATTCATTCTCTTGGCGATTTAAGCATGACTGGTGGCCAATGGAGCAGTGGTGGACCGATGACGGTCATTGTTGATGGCTCTGCTACGTTTGGTTCATTAGTGCTAGAGAGTGACCATAAGGAGACATTGGAAAAAGGGCATTATAACGCCCAAAGCAGTGAGCACCGTTTGACAGAAGTCAACAGTGATGGAGATTTGACCATTGTCACAGGTGGTGAACTGAACCTTGGGGGAAAGTTTAAAGCCAAGGGCAATGGGGATTTCACCAGTGGTGGCGCTCTCAACGCGATTTCAGAGCAAGATTTTAACAGTTTTGATTTGGATCTGAGGGGCAAAGAAGGCGACAAATCGAAGCAAAAGAATAAGTTTCGTCAACAATCAACAGAAGTTACTACAAACAAAACCACGATAGAAACAGAGGGCAACCTCTCCATGCATGCGCAAAATGGGGATCTCACGCTTGATGCCATAGGGGCAAAAAGTGGTGGTCAGACGCATTTGGCATCAGATAAGGGGAAGATCAAGTTTCTCACCAACAAGGATCAAGATTTTAAGGATGTTTATCAGCGTAATGAAAACCTTGTGTGGTGGAGTGAGAGGGATAAAGGTTACCTTAAGGAGACCATCGAGCATGTCACCATAGATGCTAAGGGTGGCATAAAGCTTGATGCGGGTGATGGCTTTGTTGTTGAGTATCAGGCAACCGGTGATTTAGACAAATCTCTTGAGCAATTATCTCGCTCTCCAGGCTTGGCATGGATCAAGCAACTGCGTGATGATCCAGAATTATCCAAGCAAGTGGATTGGCAAGCAGTTAAGGCTGAATTTAAAGACTGGGATTATAAAGCCCAAGGGCTGACAGAAGCCGGTGCGGCTCTCGTGGCATTGGCTGTCACGGCGGTTACGGGTGGAGCAGCCTCGGGCGCTGCCAGTGCCATTACCGGTGCTTTGGGGCTTGGCTCGAGCACCGCCATGAATGCAGCGATACAGGCTGGCGTTCAAGCACTGATTAACAAAAGTGCTGTGGCTCTTGTCAATAATCGCGGCAATATTGCCGGCGCCTTGCATGAGCTTGGCTCTTCAAAGAATGTTCTCAGCATTGTCTCGTCGATGTTAACAGCAGGCTTAACCAGCCAAATAACGGAAATGGCAGGTGTTGGACAATCTTTGCCTAAAACGGCTCCTTTTGTCGATCGTATCGCCAGTGAAGCGGAAAAAAACCTGATCAAAGCCGCCATTGGCACAGGCGTGCAAACGGCTCTTGAGGGTGGTTCTCTTGACAAGAACTTTTTTAACAATCTGCGCATCGCCCTGTCTGATACGGTTGGCAAATCGTTGGCGGAAGAAATCGGTACTGCCAAGGCAGAAGGCAAAATAGACACGGTCACGCAAATCGTTGCCCATGCCGGTCTTGGCTGTTTAAAAGGCGCTGTTGCGAGCGGTGCTTGCTCTGCCGGTGCGATTGGCGGGGCTGTGGGCGAAGCCACTGCTATGCTCCAGTTT
>NZ_JBHIQZ010000036.1:0-8833 GCF_042196865.1 Bartonella sp. AC130YNZD | reverse complement strand
TATATAAACTGTAGAAGGTGGTCTAAAAGGTGGTCTGAAAATGGCTGTTTAAAGAAAAAATCTATATATTTCAATATGTTTAAGAAATAAAACGGTGCCGCATGCCGGATTCGAACCAGCGACCCCATCATTACGAATGATGTGCTCTACCAACTGAGCTAATGCGGCATAAGTTTGTAAGTCAATGAGACAAAACTAATTTGAAGGTAATAGCTAAAAGTACGTATAAAAGCAAGAATGCATTTTTTCAATAATTTATAAATATGATAATAATTTAAAGGAGAAGTATGTAAAAGTTAGAGGAAAGTATTCTTTGACCTTAATGCTATAAAATGCTTTCCAATTTACGATAACACTTAAATTAAGAAGCTGGGAATGTAGATCTTTAGGATGAAAAGTGGTGTCAAGATATCTTAGTAAAGATAAAAACATTTTCTGGTTCTTGAGAAAGAAATTTGTTGCATAGAGTGATTGGGAAAATAAAGATCATCATAAACCTTTTATAATGTGCAAATAAGATGAGTAGAATTATTTGAAAAGTTACTTCTCATTTTTATGGGAAGAAAAAGGGAGAAGGATTAATAAAATTAATCACGTTTTTTTATTTAAGAGGGAGTAAAAATCATGTCGGATGAAGATCGGCTGATAGAACTAGAAATGAAGCTAGTTTACCAAGAAAAATTCATTGAGGAACTTTCTCGAGTGGTAACTGATCAATGGAAAAGTTTGGATGAGATATCTAAAAAAGTTGATGTTTTAGCGAAACGATTCCCAGATTTAAAAGAACAGAGTGTGACTGAAGCTGTTATTTTACCATTTTCTCAATAGAGAGAAGGTGCTTAAAATTTTTCTGCTAATAGTCTCTTGGATTTTTTTAGATGTAATAGGGTGGGTATCACAATGGGAGTAAGATGCGAAATATTCTTTATTACAATTGCAATTATTTACAGATTGGTTTTTGTTTAACGCATTTTGTTAGACTTGTAGAATAATTTTTATAAGCTTCTTCATTAATTTCAAGAAGTTCCAATTTTATAAGGAGTGCTGATATTAGAAGACGTTTTTTTATATGTGATTTCTAGTACTAAAATTAAGAAAAGTTTTTGTAGAGTATAAAGAAACATCCATAAAAATATATAAATTTCAATATGTTAAGTTTTTTCTGTACAGAGTTTTCTATAGATGGGAGTTAGATTTATTCACTAGTTTTTATTAAATTGAAACAAATGAAGTAATGTTATCATTATCTATAGAAATCATAAGTGAGCCCGTATAATTTATAACTGAGCGCATATATTTATAATAAAGCGTTTTAATCAATTCTGATGATCAAGTGATTTTCAGTTGTTTTAATAGGGTGAGGTGCTCTAAGCGATACCTGTTGTGTATAGTACAGAGAGCTCTAGAAGTTTTTTTCAAGATCAAATGTACTCTTCGTTATATGTATATGATATTTTGTGAAAAGGCTTTTTTTTTTCGTAAGTTAAGATACAAAATACTATTGCTAAAGCACCAAAGATAGACCATGCGGGTAAATAAGTGAGAGTAATGCAAATTGAGGACAGAAAATCAGGTATTACCTTGCATAGAGATTGATTAAGGTGATAGACATCTGTTTGTAGAAGGTTTATTAAAATTTTATTAAAAGGGGTTGTTGTCCAATGTGATGTGATTACAGAGTGTGCGTTATCAATGACCAATGCTATAATGGTTAGTGTAACAAAAATGAAGGACATTAATTTAAATAAAGGGTGGAGCATATTTTTTCTTAAAACTTCAACGGGACATACGTATAATGCAGAAAAAAATAAGGAGTTGCATTATGATAAGAAAATAAGTTTAGGTTTGTTTTGTATTTTTTGAAAAAGGTGCCTAATTTTTCGATAAAAGTTGAGGTTAGGTTCAACAAAAGTAATGAGGCATGATGCTTGAAAAAAAGCACGATGAATTGAAGCGTAGCCTTCAAAATCGCCATATTCAAATGATTGCTTTGGGTGGCGTTATTGGGACAGGGCTTTTTTATGGGTCAACCGAGGCAATTCAATTAGCTGGTCCCTCAGTCATTTTGTCTTATCTTATCGGTGGGCTTATTATGTATTTCATTATGCGAATGCTTGGTGAAATGTCAGTAGAAGAACCATCTTCAGGAGCATTTAGTTTTTTTGCTTATAAATATTGGGGGAGATTAGCTGGTTTCATAACAGGTTGGAATTATTGGTTTCTTTATATTCTTGTGAGCATGGCTGAACTTACAGTGATAGGGTTTTACCTTGATCATTGGGTTTTGATTGATCATTGGAAGGCATCTTTCATTGTTCTTTTATTTGTTACATTCATTAACTTGTTTAATGTTCGTTTTTATGGAGAATTTGAATTTTCTTGTGCTTTGATTAAAGTGGCCGCTGTTATTGGTATGATTATTTTTGGAATTTTTCTCATTGTTACTGGATCAGGGGAAAATCATGCGAATATTAATTATCTTTGGGACCATGGCGGTTTTTTTCCTTATGGAGCAGCAG
Source organism: Bartonella sp. AC130YNZD (assembly GCF_042196865.1). NCBI lineage: Bacteria > Pseudomonadati > Pseudomonadota > Alphaproteobacteria > Hyphomicrobiales > Bartonellaceae > Bartonella > Bartonella sp. AC130YNZD. The sequence continues at coordinate 6,314 of NZ_JBHIQZ010000036.1, read as the reverse complement.
GGGTTGTTTTAGCAACTTCTGTAGTAATGTTTTCTTTTGGAGGAACAGAGCTTATTGGTATTGCTGCTGGAGAGGCATCTAATCCACAAAAAACAATTCCAGCGGCTATTCGTCAAGTTATGTGGAGGATTATAATTTTTTATATTGGTTCTATCAGCATTATTATGATAATCAGCCCTTGGAATATGATTGGAAAAAATGGTAGTCCTTTTGTCACAATTTTCGAGACTATAGGAATTCCTGCTGCTGGTCATATTTTGAATTTTGTGGTGATTATGGCTGCTATTTCTGTTTACAATAGTGGCATTTATTCTAATGGACGTATGCTTTATAGTTTAGCTGTACAAAAAAATGCACCACATATTTTTAGTAAACTGAGTGCTGTTCGTGTTCCTTATATTGCTATCCTTTTTTCATCATTCTGTACGGTGTTGATTGTCGTTGTTAATGCTCTTGTTCCTGATAATAGTTTTATGCGGATCATGGCTCTTGCAACTGCAGCAGCAGTGATTACTTGGGCTATTATTGTTATTGTTCATTTGAAATTTCGCAATGCCCATAAGAACAGAAAAGGCAACTTTACTTATGCGTTTGGTTTATATCCTTACGCTAACTATCTTTGTCTCTGCTTTCTTGCTTTATTATTTTGCATTATGTTTATCAGTGGTTTTGGGCAAAATGGATTGATGACTCGACTTTTTGATATGATAGGAATAAGCGTGCCTTTTCTTGAAACATATATTCCTGTACAGATGCCTGATATGAGTTTGGCAGTCATTATTATTCCTCTATGGTGCTTATTATTACTTTTAGGTTATAAACTGAAACGATAGAGAAAGAAGAGCTAATAAAAGGGATTGATTGGAATAAATCTTGGGGACTATAAAATTTGATGAGGTAACACAAGTTTTTGGTGATTTGTGTGTTTTAAGAAATATTACTGTACAGCTTACCGAAAAACGAATTGCTGTTATAGGTGCGAATGGTTCTGGAAAAAGTACATTTGTTCGTCTTATTAATGGACTCCAATTACCATCTCACGGTTTTGTAAGCGTTGATGGGCTTGATACCAAGCGCGATGCAAAAGCAGTAAAGCGTAAAGTTGGATTTGTATTTCAGAATCCCGATAATCAGATTGTTTTACCATTAGTTGAAGAGGATTTATCCTTTGGTCTCAAAAATTTAAAGCTTAATAAAGATGAAATTAAGGAGCGTGTAGATGAAATTTTACAACGCTATGAACTTCAAGATTTCAGAAATCACGCTGTCCATTTATTAAGTGGTGGGCAAAAACAACTCGTTGCTATTTCCGGTGTAGTTGCAATGAAACCAGACTACATTATTTTTGATGAGCCGACAACATTACTTGATTTGCGAAATAAGCATCGCGTTACGCAAGTGATAGAAGAATTACCACAAACGGCAATAGTTGTATCGCATGATTTGGAGTTTTTGAAAAAGTTTGATAGAGTGCTGGTTTTTGATAAGGGTGAGATAGCAATTGATGATGTACCTTTTGTTGCTATCAAGGAGTATATAAGAAGAATGTCATGATCGGTTTATATATTCCAAGGGGTACGTTTATTCATAGGTTAAGTCCTGGAGTTAAGTTATTATTTCTTACGGCGTGTGGAACTTTTATAATAATGGTTTCTTCTATAGCGCTTCTTGGGTTATTTTTGTTGTTGGTCATCTTATTCTATAGAGTCGCCAAGGTCCCTTTCAAAATTGCGATAAAGCAATTTAAATCGATGGGATTGCTTTTAGTTCTTCTATTTGTATTTCAAACTATTTTTAGCGGTTGGCTTACGGGGGGTGAGGTCATATTACGTCTTGTTATCCTCTTTTCTTTATCGTCACTTATTTCATTCACAACAAAAGTTTCAGATATGGTGGATGCAGTTGAAGCAGGACTCCAGCCCTTTCGTTCTTTTGGTATAAATCCATCAAAAGTGAGTATGGTTATCTCTATGGCGATCAGGTTTATTCCTCTTTTGAGTGAAAAGTTTAATGAGGTACATGAAGCACAGCAAGCACGGGGACTTAACACTAACATTGTCGCTCTTGCGATACCTTTAATTATACGAACCATAAGAATGGCTTCAGAAGTGGCTGAAGCATTGGAAGCGCGTTCTTATGATGCTGATACCATTGATACAGCATCTCATAATAATCAAAGTTTTTTATAGTGAAAGAAGAATCAAATGAATACAAAAGATTTAGTTTATATTGCCTTATTTGCCGCTGTTTATGCTATTTTGGGCCTTTTCCCTTCTATTTATCTTCCTTTTCTTCTAGGGGTACCTATTACAGCTCAATCGATGGGACCGATGCTAGCAGGGTCTATTCTTGGGGCAAAAAGGGGTGCTTTAGCGTCACTCCTTTTTCTTGTTCTTGTTGCGATTGGATTACCTCTGTTGCCTGGTGGTCGCGGTGGAATCAGTGTCTTTTCAGGGATTGCAAGTGGTTATTTAATAGGTTTTCCATTTGCCGCATTTTTTATTGGTTTAATGGTAGAATTGTTTTGGCAGCGGTTAAATTTTATAATATTATTTGTGATAAATACTGTCGGTGGCATTGGGATAGTTTATTCTTTTGGTGTTCCATGGACAGCTTATATGACCAAAGTTTCTTTACTGAATGTTTTAATGGCTTCATCAGTTTTTTTGATAGGCGATTGTTTAAAAGCGTTGATTGCATCCTTTATTGCACTCGCGATTAAAAGATCTGTTCCTCTCATTCATTCAAAGCATAATAACTAAAATAAATGCATTATTTTGTTATGCTGTTGTTATATAGTATTCGTATATCACTATTATTGAATTTAACTATAGTAATTTATGATGTATTTAAACACTATAGAATCTAATATGATTCATATAAGTGATATTATTAAAATAAATTATTATAGTATTTTTCTCTATATCTAAGGCATTTAAAGTGTACTTTTATAAATCTGATACTTTTTATTAATTGTACAACAATAACGAAAGCTTTTCCCTAGTGAAGGAATAATTCAGTGAATACAAAAGATTTAGTTTATATTGCTTTATTTGCCGCTATTTACGCTGTTTTAAGTCTTTTCCCTCCTATTTATCTTCCTTTTTTGCTGGGTGTCCCTATTACAGCTCAGTCTATGACTCCGATGTTAGCAGGCTCTATACTTGGAGCGAAAAGGGGAGCTTTAGCATCACTTCTTTTCCTTGCTCTTATTGCGATTGGGTTACCTCTATTGCCTAGTGGTCGTGCTGGAATTAGTGTTTTTTTCAGGAGTTACGAGTGGTTATCTGATTAGTTTTCCATTTGCTGCATTTTTTATTGGCTTTATGGTAGAATTATTTTGGCAGCGGTTAAATTTTATAATATTATTTGTGATAAATACTGTGGGTGGCATTGGGATAGTCTATTCTTTTGGAATACCATGGGTAGCTTATATGACACAGGTCTCTTTGCTGACAGTTTTAATAAGTTCATTAGGTTTTTTGGTTAGTGGTTTCTTGAAAGTGCTGATTGCATCCTTTGTAGCGTTGACCATTAAAAAACCGTTCCTCTCATTCATTCGGAAAAAGGGGCAGTTCTGTACTGAAGAACAAGTTTTTTCAGATGTATGTAGATTAAAAAGCATCACGGAATACCATTTTGTTTTGTCTACTTTTTTATTGGTATTTTTCTGCATAGCTCTCAGAGGTAGCCATACGAAAATTGAATGTTTCGGCACCAAAATTCATTTTTGCTTTCAGGAGAAGCTCCTAAATAGCCAATTAATATTATTTTATTTAACAGGCTTGTAAGTTTTATTCGATTTGCATATTATATGCATAAAGCCTTAGAATAATTTATTATTTTTTTAATATTTTTAGTTAATTAATCACTAATTTTTAAAGTATTAAATTATATTAATTGTACAAAAACATGGATAATTAAGTGTTCATCTAAAACTCTTGATGTATATAATACCCTTATAAATGTATTAATATAAGGTATAAAAATAAGAGTTGAATGGGATGAAGCTAAAACAAAAAGTAATCTTAGAAAGTACCGTGTAAAGTTTTGAAATAGCTGCATATGTTTTTTCTGATCTATTCTCCATGGCTAAACAAGACCGTATTGAAAATGGAGAGTATGGTTAGCAAGCTTTAGTGCTTGTGGAGGTTTTTTATTACTATTCGTAGCGCATATTGTCCATGACGATAAAGATGGCATAGAGGTAATCCGTATTATTTCAGCACGGCGAGCCAATTTGAAAGAAAGGAAACGTTATAAAGAAGAAAGTTCGTTATGAAATTGAGGTAGGTAACTTATCACCTTTGACAGATGAACAGAGAGTTGAAATTGATAAATTGGCTGTAATGTCGGATAGTGCAATTGATCATAGAGATATTCCGTCACTCAATGATGTGTTCTGGAAAAACGCCGTTTTCAATCCATTCTATAAATCACCCAAAACTGTTACAACAGTGCGTGTGGATTCAGACGTGCTAGCGTGACTTTAAAAGTCAAGGGAAAGGATATCAAATGCGGATTAACGCCATTTTACGTGATGCCATGCTTCGTTCAATGCGTTGACCTCTTTCCTGCGACAAAGAGTATCAAACTGCTTTCGATAGTTTTTTATGCTCTTGTTGATTTTATCGAATGTTGAGAAGAGACAACGCCATTTAATCTAAACAGTTTTATAAAATCGGAAGTTTTACTATGGCTTTTTAACTGAGCACTGTAGTGTGTAAATAGATATATTTATTAAACTGCGTGTAAGTAACATAAGAAACAATACACAAACTAAAAAGGAATACCAAAGAGCAATATCTGAGTACCAAATACAGTATCCCAATGGAAAAGAAAGCTTGTACTCCACATACCTAGAAATGACAGGTAAAGAAACCGTTTCTTTATAACTATTTGGGAAAATTAAAACGACAAGCGCTAAACTTATTAGTTTTAAGAGTCTGTGCAAATATTGTTGTAAATCACGTGTTAGTTTCACCCAACCCGTTGTATCATCATCTTTATATTTTGCGTTGCTCTGCAATTCAGAAGGAATATTAGAATTGCATAAAATTGCAAAAACAGTTGTTACGATCACCAAAGAAATAGACGCGAATGTCAAAATACCCTGAATAAAGTCAAGGTTTTTTCTTATTCCTAAAAAACATACAAATATAAAAATTATAACACCAAACAAGGCTTTTCTCTTCTTATCTGTAAACATATTTATTTCCTGTGGAAAAATTGTGATCTCAATTTCTTAAATTATTTTCTGAGATAAAAATACAATCTATCTTTTAGTTTTTTCAGCATTCGCTTTTATTTTAATAGCAATGTCTTCTATTGCATCCAGTTGCTTTTAATATTTTAGTTAACCTCGTCTATGATTTATCTATAGTTGATGATAGCTTTAAACACAAAGCTCCATAATTACAAACTCTTGCTTGCATTTTGATACCCAAATCCACCTTTCAAAAAAGCCCATCGCACTGGCAACCCTTTCATAAAGATTAAAGAAAAGCTCTGTTATTTCAAAAATACATGAAAGTGACTCATAACTGCCGCAACATTTTTTGTGCTGATGTTGGCTATTCATGTTTTAAAAAACAAATATTTTGAAATTCGTGTATCCTAAAATCCTTAATTTGTATTAATGGATTTATTTACTTTATAAATTTGATACTATAGAGCCATTTTGGCTTCTAGAAATATATGTACATTAAAAAAATTTTTTAATCACTCTTTAAATGCATATCCAATCCAAAAATAATCAGCACTTTTCACTATTTTGCTATTTTTTAGAAATCTATTTTAAACTCTCCTATTATTAGTTCATGAAGAGTTTTGGTTCGTTAAAGAAGATCTTTTTCAATCTCTTCACAATACTTAGAAAAATCTGTTGCTTTTGGAATGATTTTTTTAGACATGCTTTCTACGTTACTCTGCAAAATGCGTTTTAAGGACTCTTTCAAAATCAATAGGGAAATACCTTTGAGTTCAGTTTGATAAGCTTGAGAAGAGGTGTCATCGTCCATATCTTTTCGCTTGTGGAAGCTACCACAAGAGAACAAGCGAAAAAAGTATTAGAGATATCATCATTTGAAGCTTTTACAGTAATAAACCTGTGAAGCCATAAGCAAGTCTCAAGTGCATTTTCTTCATTGGGTTTTTGTTTTTAATTTTCCATACGACACACTGCTATTTCAGGTTATTTCTTTGGGTTGATTAAGATTTGTAAGGAAAGTTGATTGACAAGCAGTTAAGGCTGAATTTAAAGACTGGGATTATAAAGCCCAAGGGCTGACAGAAGCCGGTGCGGCTCTCGTGGC